>CAXTOD010000132.1:0-7759 GCA_964245705.1 uncultured Acetobacteraceae bacterium | reverse complement strand
GCGCGGCCGCGCCGGCTGCCGCTGACCGACCCTCCATCGCCGTCGGAGCCGGTCGGCGACGCCGAGTTCGCCTGCCTGATGCAGCCGCTCGGGCCCTTGCCTGGACCGGGCGCCGGGTTCCCGGTGGCGGTCGCGGTGTCAGGCGGCGCCGACAGCACCGCCCTGGCCTTGTTGTCGCGGCGCTGGGCCGAGGCGCGCGGCCTGCACCTGCTGGCGCTGGTGGTCGACCACCGGCTGCGCCCCGAGTCGACCGTCGAGGCGACGCAGACCGTCGCCCGCCTCCGCTCCTGGAGCATCGAGGCGCGCCTGCTCGCGGCGCACGACCTTTATGCCGGCCCGGCCCTCCCCAGACGGGCGCGGGACGTGCGCTACCAGCTGCTGGCCGAAGCCTGCCGCGACGCCGGCGCCCTCGACCTGCTGCTCGGCCACCACGCTGGCGACCAGGCGGAAACCGCGCTCATGCGTGCCCGCGCCGGCAGCGGACCGGACGGCCTGGCCGGCATGGCCGGCCTGACCGAAACCGACGACCTGCGTCTGCTCCGCCCGCTGCTGCCGCTGCCGCCGGCCCGGCTGCGGGCCACCCTGTGCCGGCACCGGATCGACTGGATCGAGGACCCGTCCAACCGGGACGAGGCCGCGCAGCGCACCCGGCTCAGGCAGGAGCTGTCCCGGTCGCCCGACCACGCGGCGCGCCTCCTGTCGGATGCCGCGGCGGCAGGCGCCTTGCGGATGCGGTGCAGGGAGCGGGATGCTGCCGTGCTGTCGGACGGCGCGGTGCTTCGCCCGGAAGGGTTCGCGCTGCTGCCGCCGGGCCTGCTGTCGGCGAGCACGCTGGCCGCCCTGGTGCGCTGCATCGGGGGCCGCCGCTATCCGCCGTCGCGCCCCGCTCTCGACCGTCTGCTCCGGCGTCCCGGCCCGGCCACCCTGGCCGGCACCCGGCTGGTCCCGGCGGGCCGCCTCCGCCCCGGCGGGTGGCTGCTGCTGCGCGAGGCCCATGCGGTCGGCGCCCCGGTGGACGCAGCCGATGGCGCGTGGTGGGACGGGCGGTTCGTCCTCGACGCGGCCGGAGCCGTGGTGCCGTCCGGCACACGGATCGAGGCCCTCGGCGCCGAGGCCGCGTCCCTGCGACGCCATGCCGCCCTCCCGGCCTCGGTCCTGGCCACCCTGCCGGTGCTGCGCCGCGACGGCATCCTCGGGGCGGTGCCGCATCTCGGCTGGACGGCCACGCCCGAATGGTCCGGGCTGCGGTTCGCCTTCCGTCCCGCCGCGCCGGCTTCCGAAGCCGCGGTGTTCACCACTCGTTAGAACAGACCGGAACATCATGCCGAAGCGGGACTTTCCCCGGCGCAGGGTCGTCCCAATCTGTAGTCCCGAACGGAGTGGCTTCGGCGCGCCGGTCGTTTATGATCAACCGGCCCGTCCCGTGCGGCGGGCGGCTCCGGCTGCACGTCGAGCGGGGAAGCGGAAGACGAGATGAGTAATTTCGGGCGGAACCTGGCCCTCTGGGTCATCATCGCGCTGCTGCTGGTGCTGTTGTTCAGCGTTTTCCAGCCCGGCAGCGGCCAGCGGGCGGCACAGCAGCTGGCCTATTCCGACTTCGTCGGCGACGTGAACGCGGGCCATGTCCGCTCCGTCGTGATCCAGGACCACAACGTGTCCGGCGTGCTGACCGACGGCACCTCGTTCGAGACCTACACCCCCGAGGACCCCAGCCTGGTGTCCCGCCTGACCGACAAGGGCGTCGAGGTGGTGGCCAAGGCCGAGGACAGCGACGTCAACCCCTTGTTCCGCTACCTGCTGCAGTGGGCGCCGCTGCTGCTCATCATCGGCGCGTGGTTCTTCGTGATGCGCCAGATGCAGTCCGGCGGCGGCCGCGCCATGGGCTTCGGCAAGTCGCGCGCCCGCATGCTGACCGAGAAGCAGGGCCGCATCACCTTCGACGACGTGGCCGGCATCGACGAAGCCAAGGGCGAGCTGCAGGAGGTCGTCGAGTTCCTCAAGGACCCGCAGAAGTTCCAGCGCCTGGGCGGCAAGATCCCCAAGGGCGTGCTGCTGATCGGTCCGCCCGGCACCGGCAAGACGCTGCTGGCGCGCGCCATCGCCGGCGAGGCCAACGTGCCGTTCTTCACCATCTCCGGCTCCGACTTCGTCGAGATGTTCGTGGGCGTCGGCGCGTCGCGGGTCCGCGACATGTTCGAGCAGGGCAAGAAGAGCGCGCCCTGCATCATCTTCATCGACGAGATCGACGCGGTCGGCCGCCATCGCGGCGCCGGCCTCGGCGGCGGCAACGACGAGCGCGAGCAGACGCTGAACCAGATGCTGGTCGAGATGGACGGCTTCGAGAGCAACGAGGGCGTGATCCTGATCGCCGCCACCAACCGTCCGGACGTGCTGGACCCGGCGCTGCTGCGTCCCGGCCGGTTCGACCGCCAGGTGGTGGTGCCGAACCCGGACGTGATGGGCCGCGAGAAGATCCTGCGCGTGCACATGAAGAAGGTGCCGCTCGCCTCCGACGTGGAGCCCAAGACCATCGCCCGCGGCACCCCCGGCTTCTCCGGCGCCGACCTCGCCAACCTGGTGAACGAGGCGGCCCTGCTGGCAGCCCGCATGGGCAAGCGCACGGTGGCGATGCTCGAGTTCGAGAACGCCAAGGACAAGGTGCTGATGGGGGCCGAGCGCCGCTCGCTGGTGATGAGCGACGCCGAGAAGAAGATGACCGCCTACCACGAGGGCGGCCACGCGCTATGCGCCATCAACACCCCCGGCTGCGACCCGGTGCACAAGGCGACCATCATCCCACGCGGCCGGGCGCTGGGCCTGGTGATGAGCCTCCCCGAGGGCGACCGCTACTCCAAGAGCAAGTCCAAGCTGCTGGCGGAACTCACCATGGCGATGGGCGGCCGTGCCGCTGAGGAGATCATCTTCGGCGCCGAGAACGTGTCCAACGGGGCGTCCGGCGACATCAAGATGGCGACCGACCAGGCGCGCCGCATGGTCAGCGAGTGGGGCATGAGCGACAAGCTCGGCATGATCTCGTTCGGCGACAACGGCCAGGAGGTGTTCCTCGGTCACTCGGTGACGCAGAACAAGAACGTGTCGGAGCAGACGATCCGCGAGATCGACAGCGAGATCAAGGCGATCATCGACCAGGCCTACATCAACGCCAAGACGCTGCTGACCGACCGGATCGACGACCTCCATAGCCTGGCCAACGGCCTGCTGGAATACGAGACCCTGTCCGGCGACGAGATCCGCCAGGTGCTTCGCGGCGAGCCGGTGGAGCGCAAGGTGATCGACGAGCCGATGCAGGACCGCCGCGCCTCGGTGCCCACCACGGTGAAGCCGGTCCCGCCGACCGGCGGCGGCCTAGACCCGGCGCCGCAGCCGGGCTGAGCCCGAACGCCGGCCGGCTCGGACGACCAGGACTCCGCGCGAGCGGGGCCCTTTCCATGTCAGGCGGCGGCGGCGGCAGGATAGTCGATGTAGCCTTCCGGCCCCTGGCTGTACCAGGTCGCGTGCACGTCGCGCGCCGGCGCCAGTCCCTCCGCCAGCCGGCGCGGCAGGTCTGGGTTGGCAATGAACGGCCGCCCGAACGCGATCGCGTCCGCGTCTCCCTGTTCGACCGCCGCCCCGGCGCGCGGGCCGTCGTAATCCGAGTTGAGCACCAGCGGCCTGGAGAACACCTCGCGGATCCGGGGAGCGATCGCCGGCCGGTCGCTGGCGCGGAAGGTGCTGTCCTCGCGGGGCTCGCGCAGCTCCAGGAAGGCGATGTCGATCGCCGACAACGACGCGGCGGCGGCGGTGAACAGCTCTTCCGGCAGGCTGTCGTTGACGCCCTGGACCTCGCCGTTGGGCGACAGCCGCACCGCAGTGCGGTCAGGCCCGGCGATCGCGGCGACCGCTTCCGTCACTTCCCTGAGCAGCCGCACCCGGTTGCCGATCGGCCCGCCATAGCCGTCGTCGCGGTGGTTGCTGTTGTCGCGCAGGAACTGGTCGATGAGGTAGCCATTGGCGGCATGGATCTGCACCCCGTCGAACCCGGCTTCCAGCGCGTTGCGGGTCGCCTGCCGGTAGTCCTCCAGCAGCCGGGGGATCTCGTCGAGGCCGAGCGGCCGCGCCTTGGCGTAGTCCTGCTTGCCGGCATAGGTATGCGCCTGCCCCGGTGCCGTGGTCGCGGAGGCCGACACCGGCTCCTCGCCGCCAAGGAAGCTCGGATGCACGACCCGGCCCATGTGCCAGAGCTGCGCCACGATCCGCCCGCCGGCACGGTGCACCGCCTCCGTCACCGGCTGCCAGGCCCGCACCTGCTCCCCGGTCCACAGCCCTGGCGCATACGGCCAGCCCAGCCCCTGCCGGCTGATCCCGGTCGCCTCGGAGATGATCAAACCCGCGCCGGCCCGCTGCGCGTAGTACTCGGCCATGATCGGCGTCGGCACGTGCTCCGCGGTGGCGCGGGCGCGGGTCAGCGGCGCCATCAGGATCCGGTTGGGGGCGTCGATCGCGCCGAGCCGGATCGGGTCGAACAAGGTGGGCATGCAATGCTCCAGTCGAATGGCAACGGCGCTCCATCTGGCGATCGCCCGGGCGTTTTGCAGGATGCGTGACGCGATGATGACGGACCGCCTGATCGAGCCGCTCGGCCTGCTGCACGGCGCTGCCGCCTTGGACGCATGCGCCGCCGGCGCCGCCCGCCCGCTTGCCGGAGGCCCCGCCGCCTTCTGCCTGGCAGCACTGATCGGCCCTGACACCCGGCGCATCGTCCGGGCCGGCGCCATCCCGGAGGACTGGGCGCCGCTCGCAGCACGGCTCATGGCGCCGCCCGCCACCGCCGGGCTGCCGCCCGGCCCGCTGGTGATGGGCATCCTGAACCGCACGCCGGACAGCTTCAGCGACGGCGGCCGCTACCTCGATCTCGACCGCTCGGTGGCCGCCGCCATGGCCATGATCGAGGCCGGCGCCGACCTCCTCGACATCGGCGGCGAAAGCACCCGGCCGGGAGCGAAGCCAGTGCACCCCGAGGAGGAGCAGGCCCGCGTGCTGCCGCTGGTCCGGGCGTTGGCCGGGCAGGGGGTCCCGCTGTCGGTGGACACCCGCAACGCGTCCACCATGCAGGCCGCGCTCGACGCCGGCGCGCGGATGGTCAACGACGTGTCGGGACTGGCGCACGACCCGGCCTCGCGCGGGGTGCTGGCGGCCGCGTCCTGTCCGGTGGTGCTGATGCACATGCGCGGCAGGCCGGAAACCATGCAAACCTTGACCGGCTACGCCGACGTCGCCGCCGACGTGGTGCGGGAGCTGGCCGAGCGGATCGTCGAGGCGGAGCGCGCCGGCATCGACCGCGCCCGCCTGCTGGTTGACCCCGGCATCGGCTTCGCCAAGACCGAGGCCCAGAACCTCGAGCTGCTCCGCCGCCTGCCGATCCTGGCCAACCTCGGCTGCCGGGTGCTGCTGGGCGTATCGCGCAAGGGCTTCGTCGGCCGCATCGGGGGAGCCGCGGTGGCGACCAGCCGGTTCCCCGGCTCGATCGCCGCCGCCCTGCCTGCGCTGTCGCTCCCGGGCAGCATCCTGCGCGTGCACGACGTGGCGGAAACCGTGCAGGCTGTGCGTCTCTGGCAGGCCATCCACGGCTGAGCTAAACCACCGGTTGAGCCGGGACCGGAGAGGAATGTCATGGGCGGTGGGCGCAAGCTGTTCGGGACCGACGGGATCAGGGGCACCGCCAACGTCGACCCGATGACCGTCGAGGTGGCGCTGCGCCTGGGCCAGGCCGCCGGCCTGCGCTTCCGTCGCGGCACCCACCGTCACCGCGTGGTGCTGGGCAAGGACACCCGCCTGTCCGGCTACATGATCGAGTGCGCCCTGGTGTCCGGCTTCCTGTCCGCCGGCATCGACGTCACCCTGGTCGGGCCGCTGCCGACCCCGGCGATCGCGCTGCTCACCCGCTCGCTCCGCGCCGACCTCGGCGTGATGATCTCCGCCTCGCACAACGCCTTCGAGGACAACGGCATCAAGCTGTTCGGCCCGGACGGCTTCAAGCTGTCCGACGAGGCGGAGGAGGAGATCGAGGCGCTGATGGGCTCGGACCTGTCCGGACGCCTCGCCGCCCCCGACCTCATCGGCCGCGCCTCGCGCCTGACCGACGCCGCCGGCCGCTACGTCGAGAGCGCCAAGGCCAGCTTCCCGCGCGGCCGCCGCCTCGACGGCCTGCGCATCGTGATCGACTGCGCCAACGGCGCTGCGTACCGCGTCGCCCCCACCGCCCTGTGGGAGCTGGGCGCCGAGGTGGTGCGGATCGGCTGCAACCCGGACGGCCTCAACATCAACCACCAGTGCGGCTCCACCAGCCCCCGCGCGCTCAGCACCGCGGTGCTGGAGCATCGCGCCGACCTGGGCCTGGCGCTGGACGGTGACGCCGACCGGCTGCTGATCTGCGACGAGCGCGGCCAGCTGGTGGACGGCGACCAGATCCTGGCGCTGATCGCCGGCTCCTGGGCCGCCTCCGGCCGGCTGCGCGGCGGCGGGGTGGCGGCCACCGTGATGTCCAACATGGGGCTGGAGCGCCTGCTGGCGGAAGCGGGCCTCAAGCTGGAACGCACCGCGGTCGGCGACCGCTACGTGGTGGAGCGGATGCGCGAGCTCGGCATGAACGTGGGCGGCGAGCAGTCCGGCCACATGGTGGTGTCGGACTTTGCCACCACCGGCGACGGGCTGATCGCGGCGCTGCAGGTGCTGTCGGTGCTGGTCGAGCGCGGCCAGCCGGCGAGCCAGGTGCTGCGCCTGTTCACGCCGTTCCCCCAGCTGCTCCGCAACGAGCGCTTCAGCGGCCGCTCGCCCCTGACCAGCCCGGCAGTGATCGAGGCCAGGCGCTGGGCCGAGGACGAGCTCGGCACCACCGGGCGGCTGCTGCTGCGTGAAAGCGGCACCGAGCCGGTAGTCCGCGTGATGGCCGAGGCCGAGGACGAGGCGCTGGTCGCCCGCGTCGTCGCCGGCGTGTGCGAGGCAATCCGGCGCGCGGCCATGGCGGCCTGAGGCGTGCCCCACCCTCCGCGACCGGGCCGCATCCTGATCGTTGCCGGCAGCGACTCCGGCGGCGGCGCCGGTATCCAGGCCGACATCAAGACCGCCACCGCGCTGGGCGGCTATGCCATGACGGCGGTCACCGCGCTGACGGCGCAGAACACGCTCGGCGTGCACGGCGTGCTGCGGGTGCCGCCGGAGTTCCTGCGGCTGCAGATCGAGTGCGTGCTGGGCGACCTCGGCGCCGACGCCTTCAAGACCGGCATGCTGGGCAGCGCGTCCCTGATCGAGGTCGCCGCCGACTGTCTCGGCCGACACCGGAACGTCCCCCTGGTGCTGGACCCGGTGATGGTGGCCAAGGGCGGCCAGCGGCTGCTGGCCGAGGACGCGGTGGCGAGCCTCAAGCGCAGCCTGCTGCCGCTGGCGACGCTGCTGACGCCGAACCTGCCGGAAGCGGAAGCGCTGTCGGGTATGCGCGTCGACAGCCTGGACGACATGCTCCACACGGCGGACGCGCTGCTGACCCTGGGCGTGCCGGCGGTGCTGCTGAAGGGCGGCCACCTGCCGGGCGAAATGGTCACCGACCTGCTGGCGACGCCCGATGGCTGCGAGCGCTTCACCGCGCCCCGGATCGACACCCGCCACACCCACGGCACCGGCTGCACCATGGCCAGCGCGGTGGCGACCGGGCTGGCGCAGGGGATGGAGCTGCGTGCCGCCGTGGTGCGGGCGCGCGACTACG
>CAXTOD010000131.1:0-7764 GCA_964245705.1 uncultured Acetobacteraceae bacterium | reverse complement strand
GCCGCGTCGGCCACCATGCGGTCGGTGCCGGCCCAGCGCCCGCGCCCCGGCGCCTGGCCGAAGCCGCGCTGGTCGGGGGCGTAGACGGTGATCCCGCGCGCGGCCAGCACCGGGGCCGGCAGCTCCCACGCGTCGCGGCTGTCGTTGAAGCCGTGCAGCGCCAGCACGGCCGCGCGCTCCGGTGCCTGCGCCCGCCACAGCCGCGTTGGCAGCACCGCGCCGTCGGACAGGGTGAAGCGGAGGTCGGCCGGCAGGAGGCGATGGTCGGCGGCGTGCCTTGCCGCCTCCGCGGGGGCAAGCGGGGGCTTGTGCACCGGCATCGCCATGCAGCCCGACAGCAGCAGGGCGGCGGCGGCGCCTGCCGCGCGGAGCAGGCGCCGTGCGAGGGACACGCTCGAAGCGGCGGCGGATGTCTGGAAAATGGGGCGGAGGTTCCAAAGCGGGACGGTCCTGCGTATCATCCGGCGTTCCTCCCGGCCACATGCAAGGCGTATAGAATGCCGTTCGGCGCATCCACTCCCACCCCGCAGCTCGGGCCGGAGGCGATCGAGACCCTCACCGTCACCAGCCGGGTGGTCAGCTGCGACGGCGGGGCCGGCGCGCTGGGCCATCCGCGGGTCTGGCTGCGCATCGTCGAGCAGCAGACCTATTGCCCGTGGTGCTCGCGGGTGTTCGTGCTGGCGCCGGGCACGGGCGACGGCGACGACTCCCATTGACCGGTCCCGACGACCTTCTCGACCTGCCGCCGGCGGAGGCCGATGACGCCGTTGTCGCGCCGGAAGGCGGGGCCGACGATCCCACGCGCTACGCCGGCACCCATCTGGTGCTGGTCGACGGCTCGGGCTTCATCTTCCGCGCCTTCCACGCCCTGCCGCCGATGACCCGGCGCGACGGCACGCCGGTGAACGCCGTGTTCGGGTTCACCAGCATGCTGGCGCGGTTCCTGCGCGACCATGTCGGCACACACCTGGCGGTGATCTTCGACGCCGGGCGCCTGACCTTCCGCAACGAGATGTACCCGCAGTACAAGGCGCAGCGGCCGGAGCCGCCGCCCGAGCTGGTGCCGCAGTTCGCGCTGGTGCGGGAGGCGACCGCCGCGTTCGGGGTGCCGGCGATCGAGCTCCCGGGCTGGGAAGCGGACGACCTGATCGCCGCCTATGCCTGCACCGTCGCCGCCGGCGGCGGCCGCTGCACCGTGGTGTCGTCCGACAAGGACCTGATGCAGCTGATCCGGCCCGGCATCGACATGCTGGACCCGATCAAGCAGAAGCCGATCGGCGAGGCGGAGGTGCGCGAGCGCTTCGGCGTCGGGCCGGACAAGGTGATCGAGGTGCAGGCGCTGATGGGCGACAGCGTCGACAACGTGCCCGGCGTGCCCGGGATCGGGCCGAAGATCGCCTCGGGGCTGGTCGCGGAGTACGGCGACCTGGACGGCATCTACCGGGCGCTGAAGGCGGGCGGGATGAAGCCGTCCAAGCGGCGCGACGCGCTCGAGGCGCACGAGGCGGCGGCGCGCATGTCACGCGAGCTGGTGATCCTGCGCCACGACGCGCCGCTGCCGCTGCCGATCGAGCAGCTCGGCTTCACGACGCCGGACCAGGCCCGGCTCGGGGCCTGGCTGGGGGCGATGGGCTTCCGTTCCGTCGCCCAGCGCCTCGCGATCGAGGCGCTGGAGCCGCCGCCGGCGGCGGCCGAGGCGGCCGGACCCTCCGGTGCGGAACAGGTCCCGAACGCGACGCCGGGACAGGAGGCGCCGTTCTCCGGCTACGTGTGCGTCACGGATGCCGCCATGCTGACCGACTGGGTGGCCGAGGCCACCCGTGCCGGGCTGTGCGCGGTGGACACCGAGACCGACGGGCTGGACCCGCTGCGTGCCAACATGGTCGGCTTCTCGCTGGCGACCGCTCCCGGCCGCGCCTGCTACGTGCCGTTGCGGCACGAGGGCGACCTGGAGCATCCCGTGGGACCGCAGCTCGACGCGGCCAGGGCGCTGGAGATCCTGGCGCCGCTGCTAGGCGATCCCGGAGTGCTCAAGGTGTTCCAAAACGCCAAGTTCGACCTTCTGATCCTGGAGCGCGCCGGGCGAGGCGTCCTCCATGGCCCGATCGCGCCGATCGACGACACCATGCTGATCTCGTATGCGCAGGGGGCCGGCCTGCACGGGCACGGCATGGACGAGCTGGCCGCGCGCCACCTCGGCCACACCCCCATCACCTACGACCAAGTCACCGGCACCGGGCGCGCCCGCATCCCGTTCAACCGCGTGCCGCTGCCGCGCGCCACCGAGTATGCCGCCGAGGACGCCGACGTCACGCTCAGGCTGTGGCACGTGCTGCACCCGCAGCTGCGCACCAGCCGGTCGCTGGCGCTGTACGAGCAGCTGGAACGGCCGCTGGTGCACGTGCTGTCGGAGATGGAGCGGGCGGGGATCTCGGTGGACAGAACCGAGCTCGAGCGCATGTCGAAGGACTTCGCCGCCCGCATGGCGGTGATGGAGACCGAGATCCACGCGCTGGCCGGGCGCCCCTTCAACCTCGGCTCGGCGAAGCAGCTGGGCGAGGTGCTGTTCGACGAGATGAAGCTGGCCGGCGGCAAGCGGATGAAGACCGGCGCCTGGGGCACGGACTCCTTCGTGCTGCAGGCCCTGGCCGAGCAGGGGCACGACCTGCCGGCGCGGATCCTGGAATGGCGACAGCTGTCCAAGCTCAAGAGCACCTATGCCGACGCGCTGGTGGAGGAGATCAACCCCGAGACCGACCGGGTGCACACGTCGTTTCAGATGGCGATCACGGCGACCGGCCGGCTGTCGTCGAACGAGCCCAACCTGCAGAACATCCCGATCCGCACCGAGGAGGGCGGGCGGATCCGGCGCGCCTTCATCGCAGCACCCGGGCACGTGCTGGTGTCGGCGGACTACTCGCAGGTCGAGCTCAGGCTGATGGCGCACGTGGCGGACATCCCGGCGCTGAAGGACGCCTTCGCCAAGGGCCAGGACATCCACGCGCGTACCGCGTCGGAGGTGTTCGGCGTGCCGATGGAGAAGATGGACGGCCTGGTCCGCAGGCGCGCCAAGACCATCAACTTCGGCATCATCTACGGCATCTCGGCGTTCGGCCTGGCGCGGCAGCTGGGGATCAACGCGGCGGAGGCGCGCACCTACATCGACGCGTACTTCGCACGCTATCCGGGCATACGCGACTTCATGGAGCGCACGCGGGACGAGGCGCGGACCCACGGCTACGTGCTGACCCCGTTCGGACGGCGCTGCTGGATCGCCGGGATCAACGAGAAGAACCAGCAGCGGCGCGGCTATGCCGAGCGGCAGGCCTCCAACGCGCCGATCCAGGGTGGGGCCGCGGACATCATCAAGCGGGCGATGGTGCGGCTGCCGCCGGTGCTGCGGGAACGGGCGCCGCGGTCGAGGATGCTGCTGCAGGTGCACGACGAGCTGCTGTTCGAGGCGCCGGAGGACGAGGCGGAGGCGCTGGCGGAGGCCGCGCGGACGGTGATGGAGGGGGCGGCCACCCTGTCGGTGCCGCTGGTGGTCGAGACCGGCACCGGCCGGAACTGGGCGGAGGCGCATTGAGGCGCCTCGCGCCGCCGCGCCTGGCCCGGCTGCTTCCGGTCGCGGCGCTGCTTCTGGTGCTGACGCAGATGGCGGTGGGGCTGCACTGGTTCGGGTCGGCCGCTCCCGCCGACACGCCGGTGCCGATCGGCGGCCCGTTCCGGTTGATCGCTCCGGATGGCCGCGTCGTCACCGACCGGGACTTCCGGGGCCGCTGGATGCTGATCTATTTCGGCTACACCCAGTGCCCGGACACCTGCCCGACCGCGCTGAACGACATGGCCGATGCCCTCGCCCAGCTTGGCGGCGCCGCGGCCAGGGTGGCGCCGCTGTTCGTCACGGTCGACCCGGCGCACGACACGCCGGCGGCGATGGGCGCCTACGCCGCGAGGTTCGACCCGCGCATCCTGGGGCTGAGCGGCACCGCGGCGGAGATCGAGCAGGTGAAGCGCGAGTACCGGGTGTATGCGGCCCCCGACAGCCATGCGACGCCGGACCACATGGTGATGGACCACAGCTCGGTGTTCGTGATCATGGACCGGCAGGGGCGGTTCGCCGACGTGCTGACGGGCAACGCGTCGGCGCGCGCGATCGCCGACCGGCTGCGCGCGCTGGCCGGCTGAGGTGCGATACCGCTTGCTGCGCCTGGCCGCGACGGTCCTGCTGCTGTCCGGCGCCGCGACCGCCCCGCCGGTGAACGGCGTCCAGGCGCCGGCGGCGGACAGCGACACCTCGACCGACCTTCCCCCGGTGATCGCGCCGGGCGGGCAGACGATCGGCAGCCCGCATCGCGGCGGCACGCTGCGGCTGACCGCCGATGCCGGCGCCGGGACCGCCGACCCGCAGATCAACTACAACTCCGAGATGATCAGCCTCCAGGTGGTGGTCTATGACGGGCTGACCGCGTTCGCCAAGCGGCCGGGCGAAAGGAGCAACCAGCCTGTCGCGGACCTGGCCGAGGCGCTGCCGCCGCCCGAGGATGGCGGCCTGACCTACGTGTTCCACCTTCGTCGCGGCGTCCGCTTTTCCGACGGAAGGGAGGTGGGCGTGCAGGACGTGGTCGCCTCGTTCCGGCGCATCTTCAAGGTGAACTCGCCCACCGCCGGCGGCTTCTATGGCGGCATCGTCGGCGCGGATGCCTGCCTGAAGGACGGGGCGCACTGCACGCTGGCCGGCGGCGTGGTCGGCGACGAGGCGGCGCGCACGGTCACCTTCCACCTGACCCACCCGGACGCCGAGTTCTTCGACAAGCTGTCGTTCCCGCACGCCTACGTGCTGCCGGCCGACACGCCGGCACGCGACCTCGGCAACGACGCGCCGCCCGGTACCGGCCCTTATCGCATCACCAGCTACGACCCGAACCACGGGCTGACGACCGAGCGCAACCGGTTCTTCCACGTGTGGGCTCCCGAGGCGCAGCCGGACGGCTATCCGGACCGCATCGACTACTTCTTCGGCCTGACCGACGAGGCCGAGGTCACGGCGACCGAGAACGGCGATTACGACTACATGTACGACAACGTGCCGCTCGACCGGTACGGCGAGCTCGGCGACCGGTTCGCCGACCAGGTGCACATCAACCGCGTGTTCGGCACCTACTACCTGCCGATGAACGTGAACCTGCCGCCGTTCAACGACATCAGGGTGCGGCAGGCGATCAACTACGCGGTCAACCGTCGGGCGATGCAGACCTTCTATGGCGGCCCCGCAGCGGCCAGCTTGCTGTGCCAGAACGTGCCGGTGGGCCTGCCGGGCTACGAGCCGTACTGCCCGTACACCAAGGATGCCGACTTCGAGCATCCGGCGACGGAATGGAAGGCGCCGGACCTCGCGCGCGCGAAGCAGCTGGTGGCGGAAAGCGGCACGAAGGGCATGCACGTCACGCTGGTGGTGCCGAACCGCGCGGTCGAGGTCGCGATGGGCACCTACCTGCAGAACATGCTGCGCCAGCTCGGCTATGACGCGGACGTGAAGCCGATCGCGTTCGCGATCCAGTTCACCTACATCCAGAACACGAACAACAAGGTGCAGATCAGCATCAACGACTGGTACGCCGACTATCCGGAGCCGTCGGACTTCCTCACCGCGCTGTATGGCTGCGAGAACTTCCATCCGGGATCGGACTCGTCGATCGACATCTCCGGGCTGTGCGACAGGTCCTTCGAGGACTTGGTGCACCAGGCAGCACTCGTGTCGGTCACCGACAAGGCGGCGGGGGCGAAGCTGTGGGCGCAGGCCGACCGGCTGCTGGTGCGCGAGGCACCCGACGCGCCGCTGATCCAGTTCAAGAAGATCGAGCTGGTGTCGAAGCGGGTCGGCAACTTCTACACCGTGAACCTGTACCACATGCTGTTCTCGCAGGCCTGGGTGCGATGAGCGCTGTCCTGCCCGTTCCCGTGCGCGTGCGGGGACCTTGGGAGACGGCGCTGCGCGCGCTCGCGCGGATCCCGAGCGCGGTGGCGTCGGTCGCGGTGCTCCTGCTGCTGGTGCTGCTGAGCCTGTCGGCGCCGTTCTACGCCCACGACGTCGCCCATACCGACCCGTTCGAGTCCGACGTCGCCGCCACCGTGATGCTTCACGGCGAGGAGGTGCCGGTGATGCAGCCGAACCACAACCGGCTGCACCTGGGCCTGACCCCGATCGGTCCGACCTGGCATGCCGATGCCGACCTGCTCGGTGCCGACAGCCAGGGCCGCGACGTGGCGGCGCGGCTGCTCTACGGCGGGCGCAACTCGCTGCTGATCTCGGCCGCCGCGTCCGTGCTGTGCATCGTGCTGGCGGCCGTGGTCGGCATCTGCGCCGGGTTCTTCGGCGGGATGGTCGACGTGGCGCTGTCGCGGCTGATGGACATCATGTGGGCGATCCCGGTGTACCTGTTCGCGATCTCGCTTTCGATCGTCACCGTCAGCCAGGGACTGCAGCTCGGGCCGTTCACGATACGCTCCGACAACCTCCTGCTGCCGATCGCCATCATCGCGCTGGTGTACGTGCCCTATGCCGCGCGGCCGATCCGCGGCCACGTGCTGTCGCTGCGGCAGGCGGAATTCGTGCTCGCGGCACGCTGCCTCGGCGTGTCGCGCGCGCGGATCCTGCTGCGCGACATCCTGCCCAACGTGTCCACGACGCTGATCGTGCTGGCGCCGCTGGTGATGGCGCTGGCGCTGCTGGCGGAGTCCGCGCTGTCGTTCCTGTCTATCGGCGTGCAGGCGCCGGCGGCGAGCTGGGGCACCATCATCGAGGACGGGCAAGGGCTGATCTACACCAGGCCGGCGGTGGCGATCGCGCCCGGGCTCGCCATCGTGGTCACGGTGCTGGCGCTCAACATGTTAGGCGACGGTCTGCGCGACGCGCTCGACGTGCGCGAGACCGGGCGGCGCGGCTAAAAATGGCGCGCGCCCTGCTCGCCCGGCTCGGCCAGACCGCGCTGGTGCTGTTCGGCATCAGCGTGCTGGTGTTCCTGGTGTTCTTCGCGACCCCAGGCTCCGACCCGACCGCGCGCATTGCCGGACGCAACGCGAGCCCCGAGACCATGGCGGCGGTGCGACACGCGTACGGCTTCGACCGGCCGTTGCCGGTGCAGTACCTGCGGCTGATGGACAAGTTGTTCGTCACCCGCGATCTGGCCTCCTTCGTCGACCACGGCGAGAAGGTGGTGCCGGAGGTGATGCAGGCTGCACCCGTCACCCTGTCGCTGGTCGGCGGTGCCGCGGTGGTGTGGATCGTGGCCTCGATCGCCATGGGCACGGTCGCGGCCGCCACGCGCGGCTCGATGCTCGACCGGGGCCTGATGATGCTGGGGCTGGTCGGGATCTCCATGCCGGTGTTTTGGCTGGGCGAGGTGGCCAACCTGGTGACGCAGAGCCGCTACCACGACACGTGGCTGTTCTCCTGGGTGCCGGGACTCGGCTACGTGAAGCTGCACGACGATCCGCTCGGCTGGTTCCGGCACCTCGTGATCCCGTGGTGCGTGCTGGCAGTGCTGTTCATCGGCATCTACGGCCGGGTGCTGCGCGCCGACTTGGTCGCGGCGTCGGGCGAGGACTTCATCCGCACGGCGCGCGCCAAGGGGCTGACCGAGACGCGGGTGCTGCTGCGGCACGGGCTTCGCACCTCGCTGGTCACCTTCGTGTCGCTGTTCGGGCTCGACTTCGCCCAGCTGGTCGGGGGCGGCGCGCTGCTTACGGAGGTGGTGTTCGGGC
>CAXTOD010000130.1:6925-7890 GCA_964245705.1 uncultured Acetobacteraceae bacterium | reverse complement strand
TCCTCCGGGCGGGCGACGCCCCGCCCGCGTCGGCGCCGTCGAACACGATCGGCACGTCGTGCAGGGTGCCGAGCTCGACCAGCCGCAGTCGGCCGGCCGGCCAGGGCAAGCGGAGGTGCAGGCCCGGGCCGAACACCGCCACCGGCCGGCCGAACCGCTCGTAGACCGCGCGCTGGTCGACCCGCAGCGCCTCGACCCCGCTCAAGGCCCAGCCGAACAGGACCAGCACCGCCAGCACCGGCGCCAGCGCCGCGCGCACGAAGGCGATCGCCCAGCTCCGCGACAGGTCGATGCCGAACAGGTCGCGCACCGCCGCCGTCACGCGACGCGGGCGGTGCAGGGCGAGCGCCGCGGCAAGAAGGCTGGTCGCCACCGCGAGCGCCTCGGTGATCGGCGGGAACGGGACGAACAGCGTCGCCAGCGCGCGCACCGTCATCTCGGCCGCCACCAGCAGGCACGCGATCGCCGCGATCCGGCCGGCATAGGCGCCCGCACCGACCCCGGCGCAGAGCAGCAGGCAGCCGACGCCGCAGCACAGCGCCACCGCGAGCGGAACGCGCAGGAGCGCCGCAAGCCCCGACGCCTCGGGATCGGTCGACGGATCGGCCGCCGCGAGGTGGCGCTCCAGCACCAGCAGCGCAAACGCGGCGGCCAGGAACGCGGCCGCACAGGCAGCGGTCGTGCCCTGCGCCGGGACCCAGGCCGTATTCGCGTCGCAGGCGACGGCGGACGCGGCCACCGCCATTGCCGCCAGGACGCCGCCGCCGGCCGCCTGCTGCCAGGTGGCACGGCGGCGGCTCCGGCGGGACAGCCTGTCATCCGCCGTCCCGGCATCGGCATCGCCGGAAGGGACCGCACCAGCCAGCTCCGCACGGAGCGCGAGCACCCGTGCCTGGGCCAGCAGGCCGGCGGACAGCGATCCGGCTGCCAGTACCAGGGAGGCGGCGCCGGCACCGGCCAGCATC
>CAXTOD010000130.1:0-6915 GCA_964245705.1 uncultured Acetobacteraceae bacterium | reverse complement strand
GCCTTCGCCGAGCTGGCCGCCCATCAGATTCGTCGGCGACGCCGGCGAGCCCGACGAGCAGGCACGCCCCTGCCGACGCGAGGCGACTGGCCGACCGCGTCCCGGCGGAGTTGAACGCGGCCAGCTCCGCCAGGCGCATGGGCCGGGTGTCTCCGAGGTCTGGCCGGCGGCTCATGGCCGGGACCGCGTGCGATCCCACGCCTGGAGCAGGCTGTTGCAACACGCGCTGCATACACCAGACGGCCCCCGGCACAACCTGGCATCGCGCCCGGCGGCGGCATCGGCGCCATCCGGCGCGGTCACGGGCCGGCCGGAACCCTTGCACGGCGAACGCGCAGCCGTGACCATGCCGCCATGCCCGTCTCGCGCTCCTTCCTGCTGCCGGTCCTGTGCCTGGCTGCCGTCACCCCTGCCCATGCCGGGCCGCCCACCGGCGAGCCGCCGCGTCGCGGCAGCGTCACCGCGCCGTCCGGGGCGCCCCCGCCGCCGCCCGGCACGCCCGATCCCAGCGTGATCTTCGCGCCGCTCGACACCGGTAACCGGCCGAACGCGTTCCGCTCCGGCAGCGGCCGGCCGGGCCCGGACTTCTGGCAGAACCGCACCGACTACACCATCAAGGCGACGATCCATCCCGACACCCACGTGCTGTCCGGCGTCGAGACCATCACCTACACCAACAACAGTTCGGACCCGCTCGACGTGCTGTGGGTGCAGCTCGACCAGAACATCTACCGTCCCGACAGCCGGGCGCGGTACGCCGACGGCTACCTCAGCAGCAACAGCACCGGGGGCGACGTGATCGAGAGCGTGTCGCTAGGGGACGACGCGCACGGCGCGTCCATGCCGTACCTGATCTCCGACACGCGCATGCAGGTCCGGCTGCCCGCGGTCCTGGCGGCGCATGGCGGCCGGCTGCAGCTGCGGGTCGCCTGGCACTACACCGTGCCGGGCCCCTGGGGCGGGCGCACCGCAGTCACGCCTACGCGCAACGGCGACATCTACGAGATGGGGCAATGGTTCCCGCGCATGGCGGTGTACGACGACCTGCGCGGCTGGGACACCGCCCCCTATCTCGGGCAGGAGTTCTACCTCGACTACGGCGACATCGACTACAGCGTGACGGTGCCGTGGAACTTCCTGGTCGAGGGCTCGGGTGCGCTGCTCAACCCGGGCGAGGTGCTGACGGAAACGGAGCGCGACCGCCTGGCGCAGGCCGCCCGCAGCGACCGGACGGTGATGATCCGGGCGCCTTCCGAGGTGACCGACCCGTCGACCCGGCCGACCCGGTCCGGCACGCAGACCTGGCATTTCCGGATGCAGAACACCCGCGACGTGGCCTTCGCCGCTTCCGCCGCCTTCGCCTGGGACGCGGCGCGGCTCGACCTGCCGCCGCTCAAGCCGGCCTCCCGCACGCCGTCCTGGCTGCCCTGGGCACCCGCACCGACACCGCGCCTGGCGATGTCGATCTATCCTGTGGAAGCGGCGTCGAACTGGACCCGCTCGACCGAGTACATGAAGCACGCGATCGAGTACTTCTCCGCCCGCTGGTATCCCTATCCCTACCCAAACGCGCTCAACCTGGCCGGGCACGGCGCCGGCATGGAATATCCCGCCATGGCGTTCGACGGGATCGACGACGCCGGCAAGCCGCTGTTCTGGATCACCACCCACGAGCTCGGCCACAACTGGTTCCCGATGATCGTCGGCACCAACGAGCGGCGCAACGCGTTCATGGACGAAGGCTTCAACACCTTTATCGACGTGTACGCGTCCGACCACTTCAACCACGGCGAGTACGCGCCCAAGCGCGACCCGGAATACGCGCCCGGCGGCGGCAACCCGGCCGACGAGATCATCCCCTGGCTGCAGGACCCGAACGCGCCCGCCATGCTGTCGCCGTCGGACGAGGTGAGCGAGCGCTACCGCCACCCGATCACCTACTTCAAGTCCGCCCTGGGCCTGATCCTGCTGCGCGAGCAGATCCTGGGCCCGGAGCGGTTCGACCCGGCGTTCCGGCGCTACATCGCCACCTGGGCCTACCACCACCCGACGCCGTACGACTTCTTCCGGTTCATGGACAGCGAAACGGGCGAGGACCTGTCCTGGTGGTGGCGCGGCTGGTACGCGCACAACTGGACTCTCGACATGGGCATCGCCGGCGCCGCCTACCCGGACGGGGACCCGACGAAGGGCGTGACGATCAGCGTGGTCAACCACGGCTGGCTGCTGATGCCGACGATCCTGGAGGTCCGGCTCGCCAACGGCAGCCGCACGCGCGTCACCGTGCCGGTCGAGGCCTGGATGAAGGGCAATCGCGTCGAGGTGAACCTGCCGACGCACGAGGCGGTGCGCGCCGTCCTGCTCGATCCCGACCACAGGCTCCCCGACACCAACCGCAGCGACAACCGGTTCGACCTGCCGCCTTGATTTCCTGACCGGCTACGTGACGAAGCGGCGCAGCGTCGACTGCATCACCGTCCGGTCCGCATCAGCCGGTATCGGTGCCAGGAAGGTGCCGCCCGGCCCAAGCAGGTAGATCACCGCGCTGTGGTCGAGGCCGTCCTTTCCGCCGGCCGGATCGGGCTGCACCACGACGTGGAACCGCCGTTCGACGCTGTCGAGCTGCTGCGTCGTCCCGGTCAGGCCGATCAGGTGCGGCGAGAACGCCGTGGTGTACTGGCGCAGGCGGTTCGGCGTGTCGTGCTCGGGGTCGACGGTGATGAAGATGGGCTGGACACGCGTCGCGTCGGGATCGAACCGTTCCAGGGCCTCGGACATCTCCGTCAGGGTCTGCGGGCACACGTCGGCGCAGCCGGTGTAGCCGAAGAAGATCAGCATGTAGCGGCCGCGGAAGCTCCTGTCGCTGCGCGGCCGTCCCTCGCTGTCGGCGAGCGTGAAGGGCCCGCCGATCGCGGGCGAGGGTGCCGGCCCGAGCATCGCCCGGTAGAGGCCAGCGCAGGTCAGCAGGACGACTACGCCGATCGTCGCGATCGCCAGGCCGGCCCGGTCGCGGCGGCGCCTGGACGCGTCCTGCCGCCGCACGTGACGGCGCCTGGCCACGCGCCTGTCTCCGTTCCTGCCCATCCGCCCGATCCTGGAGAAGCCGTTCAGCCTGTCGACAGCCTAGTGGTCCGCGACCTTCCGGGCCAGTCCCGGATCCAGGGGATGCGGCACGGGACGAGCCGCAGCGGCAGGCGGCGCGGCCGATGCGCGGCCAAGGCTTGGCTCGGTTCCGGGCGCGACGATCCCGTGACCAGGCCGATCGTGATGGGGATGCGGACCCGCCGAGCCCGGCAAGCTCGGGCTAGGATGATCCCGGCTTGCCCGGCTGCCGCCGCAGCCCCTAGGCTGCCCGCGATGGTTCCCCCGGAAGGGGATCAAAAGGGAACGCGGTGCGGAGCCGCGGCTGTCCCCGCAACTGTGAACGGCGAGCCGGTCGCCACGACGCCACTGGGGGAGCGACCTGGGAAGGCGGCGGCCGGCAGCGACCCGTGAGCCAGGAGACCTGCCATCGCGGCCGCGGCATGAGCCGCAGCCAGGACGTCGATGCGGCCGCGCCGGGCGGGGTGTCCAGGCGTGCGGGTTCCCGGTTCGGGAGCACGCGTGGCCGCAGGGACAGCTGGCGTCTCGGAAGGATCGTCATGTCCGTCACCCTGTCCGGAGTTCCTCCCGCGCGAAGCCTGCGCCGGCGCCTCGTCGGCATCTACGGCCTGCTCGCGGCGATCAACCTCCTCGCCTGGACCGGGGCGGTGATCGCGTTCCACGCCCAGCCGCTGCTGCTCAGCACCGGGCTGCTCGCCTACGGCTTCGGGCTGCGCCATGCCGTCGACGCGGACCACATCGCCGCGATCGACAACGTCACCCGCAAGCTGATGCAGGATGGCCAGCGGCCGGCGGCGGTCGGGCTGTTCTTCGCCTTCGGCCATTCCGCCGTCGTGCTGCTGGTGGCCGCCGCGGTCGCGGCGACCGCGGCCGCCCTGCAGGGACGCTTCGAGGCCTGGAAGCAGGTCGGCGGCATGGTCTCGACGGGCGTCTCGGCGCTGTTCCTGTTCCTGGTCGCCGCCATGAACATCCTCATCCTCAAGGGCACCTGGCAGGTGTTCCGACGGGTCCGGCGTGGCGACCGGACCGCCGACCACGACCTCCACCGCCTGCTGGACGGGCGCGGAGTGCTGACCCGGCTGTTCCGTCCCGCCTTCCGGCTGGTGTCCGCGAGCTGGCACATGCTGCCGATCGGGTTCCTGTTCGGCCTCGGCTTCGACACCGCCACCGAGGTCAGCCTGCTCGGCATCTCCGCCACGGAAGCCGCCCATGGCGTGTCGGTTTGGTCGATCCTGGTGTTCCCGGTGCTGTTCGCCGCCGGCATGTCGCTGGTCGACACCACCGACGGCGTGCTGATGCTGGGCGCCTACGACTGGGCGTTCGTGCGGCCGGTCCGCAAGCTGTACTACAACCTGACCATCACCCTGATCTCGGTCCTGGTGGCGCTGCTGATCGGCGGCATCGAGGCGCTCGGCCTCCTGTCCGACCAGATGGGCCTGTCCGGCGGGTTCTGGCGCCTGATCGGCCGGCTCAACGGCAACTTCAACGGTCTCGGCTTCGCCATCATCGGCGTCTTCGCCGTCAGCTGGGCGGTGTCGATGCTGGTCTACCGCCTGAAGGGCTACGACCGCCTGGAGATCCCCCAGTCCACGTGACGGGACGGGTCCGGCCAGGCGACGGCTTGGCGTGTCGCTTCGAGCTGTTACCATAGGACCGATGTCGCCCGGCTCTGCCCGCATCCGGCTTCCGCTGCCCTTCATGCGGGCCCTGCTCGCCACCGTGGCGCTCGTCAGCCAGCTCGTGCTCGGCTCCCTCCTGTTGCCGGACGAGGCGGCCGGAGCGGCGGCGCAGCTTCGAACCGTCGTGGTGCTGTGCACGGGTGCGGCAGCCGCGACGCGGACGCCGGCGCATCATCGGCACCATCCGGACGGATCGGCGACCTGTCCGCTCGAGATCGCCCTGGCGCTGCCGGCCGTCATCCTCCCGGCGGCGGTCGTGCTGCCGTCCCTGGCCACGTCGCCGCGGACGACGCCGTTCACGATGCCGCCGGCCCGCGGGCCGCCTGCTTCCTCCGCCTGGGCGCTGCACGCCAGGGCTCCGCCTCACCTGACCTGAGAACGCCCAAGCGGCGCCGGCGCCACGCTCCGGCGCTTCCGGCTCATCCTTCGTCAGGACATCCCCATGAGGAATGCGTTCGCTGCCGCCGCCTTCGGGTGCGCCGGCCTGTTTGCCGTCATTGTTCCCGCCCGGGCGCACGTCGTCGCCGGTGCGCGGGTGTTCCCGGTCACCCTCACCTTCGACGACCCCGGCGTCAGCGACGAGCTGTCGCTTCCCGCCTTTTCCTACGCCCGCAGCGGCTCGGATGGCGGCACCGGCCCCAGCCACGAGTTCGACTTCGGCTTCGAGTACGACAAGACAATCACGCCGAACACCGCGCTGATCTTCAACGACGGCTACGACGTGATCCAGACGGACGGCTCCAAGACCGAGGCCGGGTTCGAGAACATCGTCATCACCGGCAAGTGGCAGCTCTACACCAACGACCCGCACGAGTTCGTGGTGTCGCTCGGCATCATCCGCGAGCTGGGCGGGTCGGGCACCGACCACATCGGCGCGGACCACTACGGCTCGACCGCGCCGACCGGCTATTTCGGCAAGGGGCTCGGTGACCTGCCGGTGCCGGCGCTGCGGCCGTTCGCGGTCACCGGCGAGCTCAGCTACACGATCGCCGACAAGGAGCTCAAGGCGTTCACCCCGCCGCCTTCCAGCCTTCTCACCGGTGCCGGCGGCGGGGAAGCGCCAAGCAGCGGCATCGCGGCGCAGTTCAACACCGGCAACAACAACGCCTGGGCCGGCGCCGCATCGCTGCAGTACAGCATCCCCTACCTGCAGACGCAGGTGCACCATTTCGACCTGCCGCACCTGTTCGACAACATGATCCCGCTGGTCGAGGTGACCTGGACCTCGCCGGCCTCCTCGCCCAGCACGCAGGGCACCACCTGGACGGTCGCCCCGGGGGTGATCTACCTCGCGCAATGGGGCGAGGTGGGCGTCGAGGCGCTGATCCCGGCCAACAAGGCGGCCGGCACCAACGTCGGCGCGGTGGCGCTGTTCCATGTCTTCCTGGACGACCTGCTGCCGCACAGCCTCGGCAGGCCCATCTTCCAGTGACCGCCGCACCCTGAGGACCGTTTCCATGAGCAACCGCCCGATCGC
Organism: uncultured Acetobacteraceae bacterium; assembly: GCA_964245705.1. Taxonomy (GTDB): domain Bacteria; phylum Pseudomonadota; class Alphaproteobacteria; order Acetobacterales; family Acetobacteraceae; genus Lichenicola. Next base: position 657 of record CAXTOD010000130.1, on the reverse strand, counting down.
GGCCGCCCTGCCGTGCGCCCTTGCCGTCGCCGTTCTTCCGGTGGTGGCCTCGGCCCACGCCTTTCTGCAAAGCTCGATCCCGGGCGTCGGCAGCACGGTCCGTACCGCGCCCGCCGAGGTGCGGATCGACTTTTCCGAGGGCGTCGAGCCCGCCTTCACCACCATCCAGGTCGCAAACGTCCAGGGCCAGCGTGTCGACCAGGGCAGCGGGCACCTGGAAGACGGCGACACGCACTTCGCGGTCGGGCTGAAGGCGCTGCCGCCCGGCAGCTACCGCGTCACCTGGAAGGCGGTCGCGACGGACACCCATCACACGCAAGGCAGCTTCACCTTCACGGTGTTGCCATGACGCTGCTGAACGGCGCGCTTCCGGTCTTCGCGATCTCCGGCGGGCTGCCGCTCGCCGCCCTCCGCGGCCTGTTCGACACGGCCCTGTTCTCCGCCTTCGGAACCCTGCTGTTCTGGACCGGCGTGCTGCCTCGGGCACGGAACAGGATGCCGGACGAGGCGGGACAGGCTGTCGACCACCGCCTCCTGCTCCTGGTGCGCGTCAGCCTGGCCGCGGCCCTCCTTATGGCTGCGGCCTGGCTGGTGTTCGAGGCCGGGCTGATGGCGGATGCCGGCAGCCTGGCGGTATCGCTGGGCGCGGTGCCGACC
>CAXTOD010000129.1:0-7935 GCA_964245705.1 uncultured Acetobacteraceae bacterium | reverse complement strand
CGTCCACCCCGTCCAGCGAGGTGCCGCTCATCAGCCCGATCACCTGCCGCATCGTTCCCCGATCCCTCGCCCGCATCCCGCTTCCCATGCTACAGCACCGCCCCCGCCGGGCCAGCGATCCGGCGCAGCGTCACGGTGATCCATGCCCAAGAGCGACTTCCTCGCCGAGGCCGAGGCCCGCGGCTTCGTGTTCCAGTGCACCGACCGCGACGGGCTGGACGCAGCACTCCAGGCCGGAACCGTGTCCGGCTATGTCGGCTTCGACCTCACCGCCGACAGCCTGCATATCGGCTCCATGGTGCAGATCATGCTGCTGCGGCTGCTGCAGCGCCACGGCCACCGCCCGGTGCTTCTGCTGGGCGGCGGCACCACCAGGATCGGCGACCCGTCCGGCAAGGAGGAAGCGCGGCAGCTGCTGTCGCCCGAGCGGATCGCGCAGAACGGCGAGGGCATCCTCGCCATCCTGCGCCGCTTCGTGTCCGGGGACGGCCCGGCGGCCGCGCTGGTCGCCGACAACGCCGAGTGGCTGGACCGCCTCGGCTACATCGAGCTGCTGCGCGAGGTCGGCCCCCACGTTTCCCTCAGCCGCATGCTGTCCTTCGACAGCGTCAGGCTGCGCCTGGAGCGCGAGCAGGGCCTGAGCTTCCTCGAGTTCAACTACTCGATCCTGCAAAGCTACGATTTCCGCGAGCTCAACCGCCGCCACGGCGTGACGCTGCAGATGGGCGGCTCCGACCAGTGGGGCAACATCGTGTCCGGCGTCGACCTGGTGCGCCGCACCGACGCACGGCAGGTGTGGGGCCTCACCACCCCCCTGATCGCCACCGCCTCGGGGGCCAAGATGGGCAAGACCGCCTCGGGGGCCGTGTGGCTGTCGGCCGACCGGGTGCCCACGTTCGACTACTGGCAGTTCTGGCGCAACACCGAAGACGCCGACGTCGGCCGCTTCCTGCGCATGTTCACCGACCTGCCCCTTCCCGAATGCGACCGCCTCGCCGCCCTCGCGGGTGCGGAGATCAACGAGAGCAAGAAGGTGCTGGCGACCGAGGCGACCGCCCTGTGCCACGGCCGCGACGCCGCCCTCGCCGTGGCCGAGACCGCGCGTCGCAGCTACGAGGCGGGCGAGCTGGTGCAGGGCGCCCTGCCGTCCCGCCCGGTGCGGATCGACCAGCTCGCCGCCGGCATCCCGGTGTTCCGCCTGTTCGCCGAGGCCGGGCTGTGCGGGAGCAACGGCGAGGCCCGCCGGCTGATCCGCAGCGGCGGCGCCCGGATCAACGACCGCCCGGTCACCGACGAGACCTACCTCGTGGGCGAGAACGACCTCCTGGACGGCGCGGTCAAGCTGTCGCTCGGCCGCAAGCAGCACGTGCTGCTGCGCCCGGAGCCGGGCGTCGACTGACGGATCTTCGGGAGCGGGCCTTCACGTCAAACGAGCTACAGCTCAACCCGGAGAAGACCGGGATCGCAAGATCCATCGGTTCCCGAACCGCTATGGGAAGGCGGAATACCCGACCATTCCGGCGAAGCGATCGAGTTCCTCGACGCTGGCAAGTCGGGTGACCGGCTTGGCGGCCTGCTCGGCATCCGAGCAGAGACGCCTGATGCCTGGCATCCAGTGCCGGTCGACGTCCCACATCGTTTCGAAGACTGCGCGTATCGGCGGCATCTCCGTGATCGCGGCCGGAGCATTCTCCAGGCGGCCCTGCGCCCACTGGATCTGCCGCTCGGCTGCCAGCCAGAAGTGCATCCAGGAAGGCATGTCGATGAAGATGATGTCCGTGGCCCGCGCCATGCGCTTGGCGATGGACGCCTGCCTTCCAAGCCCGTCGATGATCCATGTCGGCCCGGCGATGAGATCCTGGTGCAGCCGTTCGTAGTCCGCCTCCGCAGTGGGCGTCCACCCGGGCTGCCAAAGGTAGCGATCGATCTCGACGTGTCGGATGCCGAGTTGTCGGCCAAGGAGGCGAGCCAGCGTCGATTTTCCGGCACCCGCGTTGCCGATGACGACCATGCGAGACATCAGACCTCCCGGAAAGCGGCATCGTCGTGGTTACACCTAGCTTGAATGCACCGCACCACCTTCGTTCAACCGCCTTTTCCTCTTGATGGAATGGCCCGCGGGACGTTCTCGCCGTCGGCCTTGCCAGCCCCGGCGCACGTTCCGGGTGCTGGCCGGCGACGTGACCATGCTGGATGGCGGTGCGGCTGGTTCCCAGGCTGCGGCCGGATTATGAAGCCGCCCAAACCAGGAACGCCCGGAACCACCGCCCAACGATTTCATGGCTACGGCTTGCAGAAGGTTGTGGCAGCGCCGCTGACCCTTCAAAGGGACGACACCATCCAGTCGCCTTGACAGGACAAACACGCAGGTTAATTGTCGGACAAAACGAGTAGGAGACGATTCATGCCGTCCAGGCTGGTTCTGGCCACCTGCATTGCGGCCCTGGCGGCCCTGCCGTGTCGCGCCGACGCGGCCGGCGGCGCGAAGCACCCGTATCCGGGCCGCACCGCCTTCCTGCCGGACGCGGCCCTGCTCGGTCCCGTCGACGATCCGGACTGGTTCCTGCGCAACATCCCGTTCCTGGAGGTGCCGGACCCGCAGATCCAGGGCGTGTACTACTACCGCTGGCAGACGTACAAGGAGCACCTGATCTACACCGGCTCGATCTATGGCTGGCTGTCGAGCGAGTTCCTGGCCCCGGTGTCGTATGGCGCCCCCTATGGCGGCGTGGTGGCCGCCGCCGGGCACCAGATCACCGAGGGACGCTGGCTGCACGACCAGGCCTACGTCCGCGACGACATCGACTACTGGCTGAACGGTCCCGGACAGTTCCCCAAGCCCATGACCGACGCGGTGAACGCGGACACCGGCGACTGGGCGCACGAGTACAGCTTCTGGGCCGCCAGCGCCGTCTGGCAGGTGTTCCTCGCCGCCGGCGACCGGGCGTTCACCACGGCCGAGCTGCCGAGCCTGGTACGGCAGTACCGCGGCTGGGACAACCACTTCAACCCGACGCTCGGCCTGTACTGGCAGGTCCCGGTCTGGGACGCGACGGAGTACACCCCCGCCTCCTACGAGACCAGCGACCCCTATCACGGCGGCGCCGGCTACCGGCCGACCATCAACGCCTACCAGTACGGCGACGCCCAGGCGATCGCCAGCATTGCCACGATCGCCGGCGAGGCGCTGACCGCGCAGGACTACGCGCAATGGGCCACCGCGCTGCGCACCGCGACGCAATCCCATCTGTGGGACAGGAACCGGCAGTTCTTCTTCCACATGCAGCGCGACGACAACCCGACCGGCGCCCTGCTGGACACCCGGGAGGAAGAAGGCTTCGTTCCCTGGATGTTCGAGCTGCCCGTCGCCTCGGACTCCACCGCGATGGCGGAGCTGCTCGACCCGCAGGGCTTCGCCGCGAGCTTCGGCCCCACCACAGCCGAACGGCGCAGCCGCTGGTTCGACTACCAGGCGCAGACCTGCTGCCACTGGGACGGCCCGTCCTGGCCGTACGAGACCTCGCAGACCCTGACCGGGCTGGCGAACCTGCTGCAGGACTATCCCGAACAGGCGACCATCACCCGAGCCGACTACCTGGACCTGCTGCACGGCTACGCCGCGACCCAGTACAGGAACGGCGTGCCCTATGTCGCCGAGGCGCACGACCCCGACACCGCCGACTGGATCTACGACTCCACCGACCACAGCGAGGACTACAACCACTCCACCTTCAACGACAACGTCATCTCCGGCCTGATCGGCCTGCGCGGGCAGCCGGACGACACCCTGCTGGTGAGCCCGCTGGCGCCGGCCAGCTGGAACTACTTCGCGCTGGAGAACGCGCCCTACCACGGCCACGACGTGTCGGTGCTGTGGGACCGAACGGGCAGCCGCTACGGCCGGGGCGTCGGCCTCAGGGTGTTCGTGGACGGGCATCCCGCCGCATCGCGCCCGACGCTCGGGCCGCTCGTCGTGGCGGTGGGCCGGCCGATCGAGGAGGACCGGGCCTGCCCGCTGGTCGACGTCGCCGTCAACAGCCAGCGGGTGCCGTACGGGCCGCAGCCCGTCGCCACCTATCCCGGGTTCCTGCCCTATGACGACGTGTGGCACGGCATCGACGGCGTGGTGTTCCGCAGCGGCATCCCGGAGAACACCCGCTGGACCTCCTACAGCTCGCCCAACGCGTCCGACTCCTATGGCGTGGACTTCCAGCGCCCCGTGTCCCTGCAGGGCGTGAACCTGGTGTTCTACGACGACGGCGGCGGCGTGCGGGTGCCCTCCACGTTCGACCTCCAGTACTGGACCGGCAGCGCCTGGGCCACCGTCCCCGACCAGTCCCGCCACCAGGTCACCGCGTTGGCGAACGGCCCCAACCGGATCGACTTCCCCGTCCTGACCACCAGCCGCATCAGGGTGGTGGCGCCCAACGCCGGCGGCGGCACCGGCTGGGGCCTGAGCGAGCTGCAGGCGTTCGGCCGGCGGGTGTTCCAGATCGTCAACCTCAACAGCGGGCTGATGATCGGCGTGCAGGGCGGCGCCACGACCCCCGGCGCGCCGCTGCTGCAGTATGCCGACACCGGCACCCCCGACCACCTTTGGGAACTGGTCCCGGCCGGCCAGGACAGCTATCTGGTCCGCAACCTCGGCAGCGGGCTGGTCATGGGCGTGTCGGGCGCGCAGACCACGGACAGCGCCGCGATCACGCAGCAAACCCCGAACGGCAGCCCCAACCAGTCCTGGCAGCTGCTCGACGAGAACGCGAACGGGCAGTTCCGGCTGCGCAACCGCAACAGCGGCCTGCTGCTGGGCGTCGACGGCGAGTCGACGGCCAGCGGCGGACGCATCGTGCAGTTCGAGGACAACGGCACGCCCGACCACCTGTGGCAGATGGAGCCGGCGGCACCCCCGGCCGGACCGGCACTGTCCGCGGAGTCCTGCGAGCAGGACCTGATCCGCTAGCGGGTCCGCGCCGAACCCGGGCGTCTGCGCCGCCGGGTGGGCAGCGCGGACGCGGGAACGGCTCGGCTACGGCAGGTGGTTGCCGCCGGTCACGCCGTACACCTCGCCGGTGACGTAGGAGGATTCCTGCGACGCCAGCAGCACGTACACCGACGCCAGCTCCGCCGGCTGCCCCGGCCGGCCGAGCGGCGTCTGCGCGCCGAGGTCGGGGATCTTCTCCTGCGGCTGCCCGCCCGACGGCTGCAGCGGGGTCCACACCGGACCGGGCGCCACCGCGTTGACGCGGATGCCCTTGCTCCCGACCTGCTTGGCCAGCGCGTGGGTGAAGCAGGTGATCGCCGCCTTGGTCGAGGCGTAGTCCAGCAGGGTGGGCGAGGGCTGGTAGCCCTGGATCGAGGTCGTGTTGATGATGGTGGCACCCGCCGGCATGATCGGGAGTGCCGCCTTGCACAGCCAGAACATGGCGTACACGTTGGTGCGGAAGGTGGCCTCGAACTGCTCGGTGGTGAGGTCGGCGATTGCCTTGACCGCGGTCTGCTTGCCGGCGACGTTGACCAGGATGTCCAGCCCGCCGAGCTCGCGCTGCGCGGTCTCGACCAGCCGGACGCACACCTCCTCGTTCGAGATGTCGCCCGGCGCCGGCACCGCCTTGGCGCCGGCCGCTCGGATCAGTTCCACCACCTCCTGGGCGTCCGGCTCCTCGTCCGGCAGGTAGCTCAGCACCACGTCGGCGCCCTCGCGGGCGAACGCGATCGCGACGGCGCGCCCGATCCCCGAGTCGGCGCCGGTGATCAGCGCCTTGCGCCCGGCGAGCCGGCCGAAGCCCTGGTAGCTCGACTCGCCGTGGTCCGGCTTCGGGTCCATCTCCTTGGCAAGTCCGGGCGCCGACTGCGGCTGCTCGTCGAACTTGGGCATCGGATACTGCTTGGTCGGGTCCTGCATCTCGTACTGGTTCTTGGTGGCCATGGTCCTGCGTCCTCCGGAAGCGGCCAGGCAACGTCGCGACAGCTCCCGCCGTTTCCGGTCGTTCCACCTGGGCGGAATCAACAAGTGCGGGAGGAGGGCGGGTGCCGGCGGGCAGGCCACGCGTCTCGCCGCGGGTCCCGATCCTCCCGCGGACCTTGGCCGGCGTCAGTAGGCCCGGCTGACCAGCGCAGGCCGGGCGCGCCAGGCCGCCGTCGGCGCGATCGCCGCCATGTCCACGAGGAGGCGGGGGTCCTGGGCCAGCACGCCGAGGTAGAACGCCGCCAGCCGCTCGTTGTCGAGGACGGCCGACCGCGAAAGCTGGTAGGGCGCCAGCTTCGCCATGCAGGCGGCGGTGGTCGGGTCGGGAGGAAAGCCGGTCGCCAGCGGTGGCCTGTGCGCCAGCTGCGGCACCACGTGGTGCGCCATGTCGCGCCCAACGCCCGCGTCATGCGCGATGCGTCCGCTGACCAGCCACACGGTCTGCACCGCGACGGTGAGGAAGTCCTCCGTCACCATGCGGTGCCACAGCCCGCGATCCTTCGCCTCGCCATCGATGCGAAGCGGGATCCACGCGGTCCAGGTCTCGGGCGGGTAGTGGTTCAGCGCGAACACCGCAACGTGGTAGTCGCGGATGACCCGCCATTGGAGCGACGGCGTGCCCTTCTCGAAGTTGTTCGGCGCGGTCCGGGCAGCAAAATCGGCATCCATCAGCTCGTTGCTGATCCTGAGCCACATGGCGTTGTCGATGGGGCGGCAGTAGCGCCGGCTGACGGCGATGGCGTAGCGTCGTGCCACCACGCCGGCCAGGTTGGACTGCTTGACGACACCGAGAGCCATCGTCCCGTAGGGGTCGCCCAGCGAGACCAGCTTCTCGTAGTAGGCAGTGCGGTCGCGAGCACGCCTGAACGTGTCGAGCTGATCCTGTGTCTTCTGGTCGTAACTCATGGCTTTACCTCGTGTGCCTCAAGGTAGGCCACCAGCCGGTCGTGGATGGCGCGCCACTGCGGCACCAAGGCCCTCGAATAGCTCGCCTTCATGATGAGGCTCATGGCTATGAAGCTCTGGGCACAATCAGGATCAGGGAACTGGTCCTTGCGGGTGCAGGCGATGACCTCTTGCGGCCGATCGATCGGCATGCGCACGAACACGTCGTGCCTCGCTTCGTCTGGAAGCGTCGCCGCTTCCGTCGCCACCTGCTGCATGCCGGCACCAGGCACGGCGCCCAGCGGCTGCTCACCGGCCGGAGCCGGTCGAGGCGGATGGGGATGCCCGGATGCGCGATCGTGGATGCCGCTGCTCAGCTCGGTTGCAGCCGATACCACAACGGCCATGTCGGCTGTCAGCCTGTCCTCCGGCACCGCGTCGCCATCGACCGGTGCGCCGTTGTTGGCAAGGACGCGGATGGTGTCGCGCGGCGGCCACATGGACGCCTCGTCCGCAGTGAGCGGCCGCATCTCCGGCCAAGCCAGCTCGATCAGCATGCCACCGACCGGACCGGTCTCGACTTCGCCATCCATGAACAGCGTCGGCGGAAAGGCATAGGTGTGGCCGCCGAGCCGGGTGGTCTGCGGCACGGCAGCGCCGGTGCACAAGGCGGTGGCAGCAACCAGCACCGCCAAGCCTGATCGCGACACGCCCGCTTCCTTCATGTTCAGGTCGAAACGATACCCCATCCTGGGGCCGGGCGACAACGTGACGTCCCGGCCGGGACGATGCCACCACCGCCGGTCGCGCGCGGCCGACAAGCGCCGCCGGTCGTGGTTGCCGCCGCCGACGAGGGGCGCTTGCGGCGAGCCGCCCTGCGGCGCGAAAACCCTTCCATGGACTCCATCCCCGTCATCCTGCCCGACGAGGCGCTCGCCGAAGCGCTGCGCCCGATCGCCCTGCCGGAAAACCAGCTGGCGATCCGCCGCGCGAGCGCCCACCTGTGCGGCCTGCTCGGCTGGGCGGTGCTGCACGAGGTGCCGCTGCCGAACGGCCGCCGCGCCGACATCCTGGCCCTGCGCCCC
>CAXTOD010000128.1:6754-7950 GCA_964245705.1 uncultured Acetobacteraceae bacterium | reverse complement strand
CACCGACCGCAGCGACCTGGTGGCGGCGCGCGCGGTGCTGATCGCCGCCGGCGCCGGGGCGTTCGGCCCGAACCGGCCGCCGCTGGACGGGCTGGAGCGCTACGAGGCCAGTGGTGCCGTGCAGTACTTCGTGCGCTCGCGCGACGCGTTCCGCGGCCGGTCGGTCGTCATCGCCGGCGGCGGCGACAGCGCGGTGGACTGGGCGCTGTCGCTCAGGGAGGTGGCGGCCCGGGTGCGGCTGGTCCACCGCCGGTCCCGCTTCCGCGCGGCACCCGACAGCCTGGCGCGGCTCGAGGCGGCGGCGGCGCGCGGCGAGGTCGAGCTGGTGGTGCCCTACCAGCTGCACGGGCTCGTGGGCAGCGGCGACACCCTGTCGGGGGTGTCGGTGGCGACCCTCGACGGCGCGGTGCGGGTGCTGGAAGCGGACCGGCTGCTGCCGTTCTTCGGGCTGTCGACCGATCTCGGGCCCCTGGCCACCTGGGGCATGCAGACCGGCCTGCACGGGCTGATCCCGGTCACGCCGTCCACGCTGGAAACCAGCCTGCCCGGCGTGTTCGCGATCGGCGACGTGGCGAGCTATCCCGGCAAGCTCAAGCTGATCCTGCAGGGCTTCAGCGAGGCGGCGATGGCTGCGCACGCGATCCACGGCGTCGCCCGCCCGGACGAGACGCTCCGGTTCGAGCATTCGACCAGCCGCGGCCTGCCGGCGTGACCTCGGCCGGCGCGGTGCCGGCCGGCTGGGCCGGCGGCTGCCTGGTCATCGACCTGGGCGCGATCGTCGCCAACTGGCGCATCCTGGCCGCCATCGCCCATCCGGCGGAATGCGCCGCGGTGGTCAAGGCCGACGCCTACGGCCTCGGCGTCGCGGCGGTGGCGCCGGCGCTGGCGGCGGCGGGCTGCCGCTCCTTCTTCGTCGCCCACCTGGCCGAAGGGGTCGGGTTGCGGGAGGTGCTGGGAGCCGGGCCGTCGATCTACGTGCTGAACGGCATCCCGCCCGGCACCGCGCCGGAGTTCGACGCCTACCGGCTCCGTCCGGTGCTCAACAGCCTGGGCCAGGTGGCCGAGTGGCGGCGCCTCGCCGCAGCCCGCGAGCGTCCGCTGGCCGCGGCGGTGCAGGTCGACACCGGCATGTCGCGCTTCGGGCTGTCGCCGGACGAGGTCGACCGGCTGGCAGGCGCGGACGGCCATGCCGGCAT
>CAXTOD010000128.1:0-6736 GCA_964245705.1 uncultured Acetobacteraceae bacterium | reverse complement strand
GAGCCGTCGCATCCGGCCAACGAAGAACAGCGCGCGGCGTTCGCGCGGCTGCGTCCGCTGCTGCCGGCGGCTTCGTCCAGCCTGGCGGCGTCGTACGGGATCTTCCTGGGCTCGGCATTCCACCTCGACATGGTGCGCCCGGGCGTGGCGCTGTTCGGGGTGCCGCCGGGGGCCGGGCGGCGCAACCCGCTGCGGGCGGTGGTGCGGCTGCAGGGCCGCATCGTGCAGACACGCCGGATCCCGGCGGGCGCCTGGGTCGGCTACGGCGCCCGGTTCGTAGCCGAGCGGCCGAGCCGGATCGCCACCGTCGCGGTGGGCTACGCGGACGGCTTCCTGCGCGGCGGCGGCGGGCGAGGTGTCGCCGTGCTGCCCGACGGCGGCCCGCCCTTGCCGATCGTCGGCCGGATCTCCATGGACTGCCTCGCCGTGGACGTGTCCGACGCGCCGGACGCGTCCCTGGAGGAAGGCATGGCGCTCGACCTGATCGGGCCGCACCGCCCGCTGGAGGACGCGGCGGCCGCCGCCGGCACGATCGCCTACGAGATGCTGACCGCGCTGGGCCACCGCTACCACCGCCATTACCTTCCAGCCCCGCCGGCCGGCTGACGCGGCGGACGCCCCTGCCCTTGCCGGCCGGCCTTTCCGGGGCCAAATCGGAGGGCGGAGCGGCACGAGGAGCCATCGGGACATGAAGGTGGTGGTGCTCGGCGGCGGCGTGATCGGGGTGAGCTCAGCCTGGTACCTGGCGCGGCTCGGCCACGAGGTCGAGCTGCTCGAGCGCCAGCCGGGCGTGGCGCTGGAAACCAGCTTCGCCAACGCCGGGCAGGTGTCCCCCGGCTACTCGACCCCTTGGGCGGCGCCTGGCCTGCCGCGCAAGGCGCTCGGCTGGATGCTGAAGAAGCACAGCCCGCTGCTGATCCGTGCCCGCTTCGACGTCGCCATGATGCGCTGGATGGCGGCGCTGCTCGCGAACTGCACGGAGGAGGCCTACGACCGCAACAAGAGCCGGATGCTGCGCCTGGCCGAGTACAGCCGCGACTGCCTGGACGACCTGCGCCACGAGACCGGCATCACCTATGACGACCGGCAGGGCGGCCTGATCCAGCTGTTCCGCACGCAGGCACAGCTCGACCACGCCGCCGAGGACATGCGGATCCTGGCCGAGGGCAGCGTCCCGCACGAGCTGCTCGACCGCGACGGCGTGCTGCGGCACGAGCCCGGCCTGTCGCATTCCGCCCACCTGCTGAAGGGTGGGCTGCGTCTGCCCGGCGACCAGTCCGGCGACGCGCATCTGTTCACGCGCCGGCTGGCGGAAAAGGCCGAAGCCGCCGGGGTGCGGTTCCGCTACGGGCTCGGCATCGAGCGGCTGTTGTTCGAGCCGGACCGCATCACCGGGGTGGAGACCAGCGGCGGCACCGTCACCGGCGACGCCTACCTCGCCGCCACCGGGGTGCACACCGTGCGCCTGCTGCGCCCGCTCGGGCTGCGCCTGCCGGTGTATCCGGTGAAGGGCTACTCGCTGACGGTGCCGCTGACCGATCCCGCCCGCGCGCCGATCTCCACCGTGAACGACGAGACCTACAAGGTGGCGATGACCCGGCTCGGCGACCGCATCCGCGTCGGCGGCACCGCCGAGCTCGCCGGCTACGACCTGCGCCTGTCGCCGGAGCGGCGGGAAACCCTGGAACTGTCGTTCGGCGAGCTGTTCGGCGGCGGCGACCTCGCCCGCGCCACCTACTGGACCGGGCTTCGCCCCAACACCCCCGACGGCACGCCGATCGTGGGGCCGGCCGGGCGCTACCGCAACCTATGGATCAACACCGGGCACGGCACGCTCGGCTGGACCATGGCCTGCGGCTCCGGCCGGCTGGTCGCCGACCTGATCTCCGACCGCCGTCCCAACATCGAGCACGCCGACCTGGCGCTGTCGCGCTACGCCGCCTGAACGGCGTTCACATGAACCGCATTCACGCCGGCTGCAGCGCGGTCCGGTCGGCCCGCGGCCGCACGTGGGTCTCGATCAGGGTGCGCACCTGCGCAAACACCATGGCCTGGTCCAGCCGGTAGTTGCTGCGGTCCTGCGCGTCCGAGCCGGCCTCGGTGCCGGCCAGGTCCTCCACCGCCTCGGGGGCGTTGAACAGCAGCGGGGTCGGGTTCTCCATGGCACCCGGGTGGTGGTAGATCGACAGGTCGTGGCGGTGCTCGAGGTTCCAGCGCCCGACCGTGGTCAGGCCCGGCGTGTTGCAGACCCAGCGGTACTTGGCGAGTGCCGCTCCCCAGGGCGCCACGAAGAAGTCGGCGTGGCTGCACCAGATCACGCTTTCGGGGATCGGCCGGCCGATGTTGTCGACCAGCGTCACGGGTGAGCCGGCGAAGGTGCGGGCCAGGAACGCGGTGATCTCGACCTCGCGCTGCAGGAAGGTGGTGCCGCCGGAGAAGTTGTCGCCGAAGCTGGCATAGGTGGCGCCGGGAGTGTCGCCGGCGCTGTTGTGCCCGTCGATCACCACCGTCAGCGGGCCGATCGCCTCGGCCAGCATGCGGATCAGGGCCAGCGCGAAGCCCTGCATGTCCTCGACCGTGCGGTTGCCGATGCGCAGGCCCACCAGGACCACCGGTCCCGCTGCCGCGGCGGATGCGGCCCGCGCCGCCACGTCGGCCCAGTGGGGCGCGCGGCGCAGGGACGCGACGATCCGCTTGCCCACCCGGGCGGGAACCGAGATGCTGGTGGACTTGATGACCCGCTGCCGCTCCCGATAGAACGTGCCGACATGGGCGTTCAGCGTGTGGTCGAGCCGCACCACCTTGCCCTGGAGCTCGGGGAAGATCTCGTCGATCGGGCCGTACAGCTCGGGATGGCGGTGGTTCTCGAACACGAAGAACCGCGGCAGCTTTTCCGGCGGGAACGCGTCCACGAGGTAGGACACGCCGCTGAGGTCCTGCCACACGAAGTGGCCGAGATGGATCGCCGGGAAGCCGCGGAACGCGTGCACCACCTCGCCGTCCGGCTGCCGCAGGGCGCCGATCAGCTCCGATCCGAACTGTGCCGCATGCTGCAACAGGCGGCCGCGGGCGCGCTCGCAATACGGCCGGGCAGCGGCCAGGTGGCCCTCGTCCTGCGCCACCACCAGGTCGGCGGCGGGAAAGTAGACGGCAAAGGTGCGGAAGAAGCCGGCCATGGCGAACACGTAGAAGGTCAGGCCGTGCCGCTCGTCGTGCACCTGGTAGGCGAAGCACCCGTCGTCGAGGTAGAGCGTGCGTGCCGGCGCCTCGATCCGGCGCCCGTCCACCGGGGACGGCCACGACATGGTGCCGAGATCGACCAGCCGGAACAGCTCCGAGCGCAGGAACTGCTGGCACAGCGCCCGGGTATGGTCGGGCTCCAGCACGATCCGGCCGCCCGCGCCGGGCACGGTATAGCGCATGGCGGGCGGCAGCGGCTCGGTCAGGGTCCATTCCAGCGACGGCCGGTCCGGCTCGGCGGCGAGGTGGAAGGCGAGCAGGTCGTGGCGCGCGGCCGGGCTGCAGTCGAGCAGCCAGGCGAGGTCGGGGGCGGGCGACAGCACGGGCGCCAGGATCACCCGGTCCCAGAGCTGGTCGAACAGCGCGGCGCAGGCGGCGCGCAGGCCTGCCCGGAAGGCGCCGACAAGCTGGACGGCGTTGTTGCCGAGGTAGCCGGCGTTGCGGTCGACGTACCAGATGCCTGCATGGCCCTCCTCGTGCGCCAGCTCGAGCACGATCACCGGCGCCAGGCGCGTCCGCACCCGCTCGATCCGCCAGCCGGGACCGAGCGCCATCGCGCGGCCGTCCTGCGTGATGTCGCGGCCACGCAGCCAGCTCAGCGCGTCCGGAGGGTCGGACGCAAGAATCCGGTCCAGCACCGTGTCCGGCACCGTCGGGGCGTCCGCCGGCTGCGCCGCGCGGACCACCTCGCGGCGGACGTCGAGATGCAGGCCGAGCAGCGCACGCACCGCGTCCGGCGGGTCGCACGGCAGGCCGGGCGAGGCGGTCGCCTGCAGCCAGGCCAGGACGGGTGCTGCGCGGCTGCGGACGATGTCGAGCAGCGGCGCCGGCAGCCGGGCGATCTCGTTGCCCATGAACCGGCCGCCGTCGTCCAGCAGCCAGAAACCGGCCCGGCCGGAGCCGTGCCGGAACTCCAGCACGAGGAGCGGGTGGAACAGGGTCAGCAGCGTGCCCGGGCTCCAGCCCTCGACGAAGCCGCGCACCGGGGCGTCGTCCTTGTCCAGGGGAAGCACGAGCTCGGGCCCGAGCCGCAGGCGGTAGCCGTCCGGGCCAGGCTCCACCGCGTCGTGGAGCAGCGTGGGCAGGCCGGCTGCCTCGGTCCGGGTCAGCATCGGCACGTGCCGGTCCCGGTCTCGTGGGTGACCGTCACGGCGGGAAGCCGATCCCGCCGCGCGACAGCCGCTCCTGTGCCGTGCCCACGGACACGCTCAGGCTGCTGCCGTAGGGCAGCGCGGTCTGCACGCCGACCGCGACGCTTCTGCCGCTGACGGCGGGCAGGTCGTGGTAGCGCGGGCCCTGCCCGGCGGCGGCCTGCAGGAAGGCGCGCGTGCTGCCGCCGAGCAGGCCGCTGTCGAGCTCGATGGCGGTGCCGTGCAGGCCGTTGGAGCCGAAGGACTGCGACACGGCACCTCCTGCCACCAGCGGCGGCGACGCGCCCGGCAGGCTGCCCGCGAGCGGTCCCGCAGGGGACGCGGGTGGGATCGTGGCCAGGGAGAAGTTGCCCGGCGCGCTCAGGGACGCGTTGTCGCCGGGGGTGCCGGCGCGCGCCGGCGCGCTCCAGGAGGACCCGCACGCCATGGCGGATGCCAGCAGGACGGAACCGGCACGCCGCATCAGTCGCTGACCTTGGCCACGCGCAGGGTGTTGGTGGTGCCGGCGCGGCCGAACGGCACGCCGGCGGCGATCACCAGCAGGTCGTCCACCTTGGCGATCCCGGCGGCCTTGGCCACGTCCACCGCGGCTTCCACCACGTGCGCCATGGTTTCCGTCGCCTCGTGCTCGCCGGTGACCAGCGCCTGCACGCCCCAGACGGCCGACAAGCGGCGCGCGGCGGGCAGGTTGGCGGCCAGGCCCAGGATCATGCAGGGCGGGCGCTCGCGCGAGATGCGCACCGCGGAGCGGCCGGACAGGGTGTAGGCGACGATCGCCACCGCGCCGATCGACTGCGCCACCTGCTGCGCGGCATAGGCGATCGAATCCGCGGTGGTGCCGTCCGGCGCCGGGCGGGACACCTCCTGGCTCGCCTGCCAGCCCTCGTCGGCCTCCACCTGCTGGGCGATGCGCTTCATGATCGACACCGCCTCGATCGGGTACTGGCCGACCGCGGTCTCCCCCGACAGCATCACCGCGTCGGCGCCGTCGAACACCGCGGCCGCCACGTCGGACGCCTCGGCGCGGGTGGGGGTGGGGGCGGAGATCATGCTTTCCAGCATCTGCGTCGCCACCACCACCGGGCGGCCGAGCTGGCGGGCGGCGCGGATGATGCGCTTCTGCTCCAGCGGCACCCGCTCGGGGGGCAGCTCCACGCCGAGGTCGCCGCGGGCCACCATCACCGCGTCGGACAGGCGCAGGATCTCGTCCAGGTTGTCGAGCGCCTGCGGCTTCTCGATCTTGGTCATGACCCAGGCACGGCCGCGCACCAGCTCTCGCGCCTCCTGCACGTCCTCGGGACGCTGCACGAAGCTCAGGCCGATGTAGTCAACGCCGTGCTCCAGCGCGAACTCCAGGTCGGCGCGGTCCTTCACCGTCAGGGCCGGGATCGGCAGCACCACGTCGGGCACGTTGACGCCCTTGCGGTCGCTCAGGATGCCGCCGGTGACCACCTCGGTCTCGAGGCGGTCGGCGTAGCAGGCGATGACGCGCAGGCTCAAACGGCCGTCGTCGAGCAGCAGCAGCGAGCCGACGCGGGCGGCCTGGATGATCTCGGGATGCGGCAGCTGCACCCGCCGCTCGTCGCCGGGTGCCGCGTCGAGGTCGAGCGTGAAGCCGTGGCCGGGCACCAGGCTGGTGCGGCCGCCGGCAAAGGTGCTGACCCGCAGCTTCGGGCCCTGCACGTCGGCCAGGATGCCGATCGGCCGGCCGTGCCTGCGCTCGACGGCGCGGATGGCCGCGATGCTGGCGCCGTGCTCGGCGTGCAGCCCGTGCGAGAAGTTGACGCGGAACAGGTCGACGCCGGCCTCGGCCAGCGCCGCGATGCGATCCTCCGTGCGGCTTGCCGGACCAAGGGTGGCGACGATCTTGGTGCGGCGGGACAGGACGGAGGAAACGGGAAAGGCGGACACGGCAGATCTCCTGAACGCACCAGAACCAGCAGGGGCAATGGAACGCGGTTCCTAGGGTGCCAGAATTGGACCCGAGGACAAAAGCCCCCCGGGAACGGCGTGGTGGGACCCGGTGATCATGGCGGAACGATGGCCTCGCCAGGCAGCATCCCCCAGAACGCGGAGCGCTGGAGCCAGCCGGAATAGGCGCGGACGCTGACCCGGCACCAGTCGGACCCGGCGGCGCAGCTGCGGATCCGGCCGATCACCCCCGGCTTGAGGATCGCCACCACGGCCGCGTCCGCCCGGGGCTCCGTCCGGAGCGTGCGGCTGCCCGGCGGCGGGTCGGACGCGTCTGCCGGTGCTGCGGCCGGATCGGCGGTGGCGGCAGCGGAAGGCAGCACCACGAAGGAGCGCGTGCCGACCAGGGTGGCCTGGTGCACCCAGCCCTTCAC
>CAXTOD010000127.1:6458-7980 GCA_964245705.1 uncultured Acetobacteraceae bacterium | reverse complement strand
TGACGATCTTGGCGCCGGGCTCGGCCATGTGGTCGAGCAGCACCACGCGGCGGCCGCGGCTTCCCGCCGCGATCGCCGCCATCAGCCCGGCGGCGCCGGCGCCGAGGACGACGACGTCGCAGCGAACCGGGCGGGCGGCGGAGGGATGCTCAGAAATCGAGGTCGCCGTAGTGGTCGGGGGGGTTGATGCCGATCACCCGGTCGTTCAGCAGGGCGCGGAAGCAGGGACGCGACTTCACCCGGGCGTACCAGTCCTTGGTCGGCGGGCTCAGCGACCAGTCGATGTCGGCGATGTAGTCCAGCGACGAGAGCTGGGCAGCGGCGGCGAAGTCGGCCAGCGACAGCGACGGGCCCGCCAGCCATTTCCGGGTCTCGGCCAGCCAGCCGATGTAGTCCAGGTGGTAGCGGATGTTGGCGTAGCCGGCGCGCAAGGCGGTGGCGTCCGGGTTGCCGCGGCCCATCAGGCGCTTGAGGTACTTCTCGCCCAGCAGGTTGCGGGTGACCTCGTGGTGGAACTTGCCGTCGAACCAGGCGGCGAGGCGTCGCACCTCGACCCGCTCGGCAAGCGTCCGGCCGAGCAGCGGGGTGTCGGGGTAGGCTTCCTCCAGGTACTCGCAGATCACGGCGGAGTCCGGAATCGACAGGCCGTTCTCCTCGACCAGCATCGGCACGGTGCCGGCCGGGTTGAGGTCGAGGAACTCAGGGCGCCGCTCCCACACCTTCTCGTTCTTCAGCTCGAACGGCAGCCGCTTCTCCGACAGGACCAGGCGGACCTTGCGCGAGAACGGCGAGAGCGGGATGTGGTGCAGGA
Source organism: uncultured Acetobacteraceae bacterium (assembly GCA_964245705.1). Lineage (GTDB taxonomy): Bacteria > Pseudomonadota > Alphaproteobacteria > Acetobacterales > Acetobacteraceae > Lichenicola. The sequence continues at coordinate 7,169 of CAXTOD010000127.1, read as the reverse complement.
TGCGCATGGGCGCGGACCGTATTTCATCCCACAGCCGGTTGCCAGAGAGCCGGTGCCAGGAAGCCGGCGCATCGTGAACGGACCGTTGCCGGTTTGATGGCGGCACGCGCGGCGTGCATGCTGCGGCGGCTTTCCCGCTTGCCGAGGCCTGCCGTGCCAGATCACGCCGCCGACACCGACCCGTCCACCACCGCAGGCAGCGAGGCGCCGCGCCCGCTGCCGCAGATCCGGGTGCGCGGCCGCTCGTTCATGGCGCTGGTGCTGTCGCCGGAGCCGCCGCTCGGCGATTGGCTCCGGGGGCTCGACGTGCAGATCGCCAAGTCGCAGGCGTTCTTCGAGGCGCGCCCGGTGGTGCTGGATTGCGGGCTGCTGGGCCCAGACGACGACAGGCTGGACGGGCTGGTGCCGGCGCTGCTGGAGCGCGGCATCCGGCTGATCGAGATCGAGAACGCCGACCCGTCCTGGGCGGCGACGGCGGGCTGGGACTGGCCGCAAGGATACGGCGGCGGCCGGGCGATCGGGACGGTGGAGGTCCCGGAGGAGGCGCAGGCGTCACCGCAGGCGCCCGACCCCGCCCGGGCCTCGCTGGTGATCGAGGACCCGGTGCGCTCGGGGCAGATCGTGTCCTATCCGGACGGCGACGTGGTCGTGCTGGGCTCGGTCGCGTCGGGGTCGGAGGAGGGCCAGAGTGTCTTGACCGTAATGCGTTTT
>CAXTOD010000127.1:0-6448 GCA_964245705.1 uncultured Acetobacteraceae bacterium | reverse complement strand
CACGTGTATGGCGCGCTGCGCGGGCGGGCGCTGGCCGGGGTCGGCGGCAACGCCCAGGCCCGGATCCTGTGCCGACGGATGCACGCGGAGCTGCTGGCGATCGACGGGCTCTACATGACGGCGGAGGACATGGCTCCGGAGCGGATCGGCCGGTCGGTGCAGGCCAGGCTCGACGGGGAGTCGCTGGTGCTGTTACCGCTCGATTGAGGTAGGACACGTCGAACGAGGGCCGGGGGCAGAAGCCCGGTTTCGGATCGGGATCGGCTCGGGGAAGGGTTTCGCGCATGGCCAAGGTGGTGGTCGTTACATCGGGCAAGGGCGGGGTGGGCAAGACCACGTCGACCGCCGCCCTCGGCGCCGCCCTGGCGCAGGGGTCTCCCGGTCTGCACGGCCAGCCGGCGAAGCCGGGACAGAACGTGGTGGTGGTCGACTTCGACGTCGGCCTGCGCAACCTCGACCTGGTGATGGGGGCGGAGCGCCGGGTGGTGTTCGACCTGATCAACGTGGTGCAGGGCGATGCCAAGCTCGCCCAGGCGCTGATCCGCGACAAGCGGGTGGACACGCTGTCGATCCTGCCGGCCAGCCAGACGCGGGACAAGGACGCGCTGACCGCGGACGGGGTGGCGCGCGTGATCGACGAGCTGCGCGAGAAGTTCGACTGGATCCTGTGCGACAGCCCGGCCGGGATCGAGAAGGGTGCGCAGCTGGCGATGTACCACGCCGACGAGGCGGTGGTGGTGACCAACCCGGAGGTATCGTCGGTGCGCGACAGCGACCGCATCATCGGCATGCTGGACAGCACCACGGCGAAGTCCAAGGCGGGCGAGAAGATGCCCAAGCACCTGCTGCTGACCCGCTACGACCAGGCCCGCGCGGCGCGCGGCGAGATGCTCAGGATCGAGGACGTGCTGGAGATCCTGAGCATCCCGCTGATCGGCATCATCCCGGAAAGCGAGGAGGTGCTGCGCGCGTCCAACCTCGGCGCGCCGGTGACGCTGAGCAACCCGGACAGCGCGCCGTCGCGGGCGTATTTCGACGCGGTGCGCCGGCTGAAGGGCGAGAGCCTGGACATGAGCGTGCCGTCCGACCGCAAGGGCCTGATGGCCAAGCTGTTCAAGTGGAGGGCGGCATGAGCTTCCTGTCCGGGCTGTTCAACAAGCGCGGCTCCGCCCCCGTCGCCCGCGACCGGCTGCAGATCCTGCTGGCGCACGAACGGGCCGCCGGCGAAGGGCAGAGCGAGCTGATCGCCAAGCTGCGGGAAGAGATCCTGGACGTGATCGCCCGGCACGTGCCGATCGACCGCGACAAGGTGCAGATCAAGCTCGACCGCGGGGCGGCGGTGTCGACGCTGGAGATCGACATCGAGGTGCCCGAGCTGAAGAAGGTGGAGCCGGACAGGACGGAGCCGAAGAAGCCGGCGGCGGCGACGGGCGCCGCGGCCGGGATACGAGAGAACCTCCGGAACAAGGCGGACCCGGCCAGCGGCAGCCAGAGCCTCCCGACCGGCCCCTGAGGGATCCGGTCGGGCGTGTCCGCGCTCGGTATCGCTTTGTTCGCCGCTGGGATTGAGGTAATATCACGGTCCCGTTACCAGCCGGCCGGGGCCGGATACCGTCAGAAGCGACGCCAGCGTCGCGAAAGGTTGCCCATGATGTTCCACAGGCAAAACATTCTTGCGTACTAGGGCCTTCCGGGGCACGGTCCTGCAGCGGGAATTAACCGTTTCTGCAGGATCGCCGGCCATGATCCAGTCGATGCCGTCCAGGCCGGCCGGGAGCCGGAAGAACGGTGGAGAAGCGTCACACGCCGTCGGAGGCCCCGCACGATGAAGCCGCAGCGCGTCGTTCTCACCCCGGCACCCGGTGCCGTGTTCCTTCGCACCAGCGCCGCGTCGGTGGAGATGACGCCGGGAGAAGCGCTGCGGTTCTGCGAGGAGATCAGGTCCTGCATCCAGGTGGCCCTGGCCGCGCAGGACGGTTCGGCGCTGCGCCAGATGATCGGCCAGGGCCCGGGCTGAGCGCACCCCGGCGCGCGCCGGCCGGGGTTCAGAACGCCGGCAGGTGCTGCTCCAGGCGCTGGTTGCCGTGGCGCACGTCCAGCAGGGCGGCGCTGCGCGCGGCACCGGCGTCGCGGCGGCGCAGGGCGTCGAGCAGCTGGTCGTGCGGGTGGCCGTCGCCGTCCAGCGGACGCAGCGGACGGTCGAAGCTGAGCGCGTAGATCGGGCCGAGGCGCATCCACAGCCCTTCCAGGGTGCGCAGGATCAGCGGCGCCCGTCCCGCCCGGCACACCAGGCGGTGGAAGCTGGCGTTGGCGTCGAGCATCGCCAAGTGCTGCTGGCGCAGGTGGGCGGCGACGCAGCGGGCGTTGACCTGTTCCAGCTCGTCGAGCTGCGCGGCGTCGGCGAACTCGACCGCCCGCTCGGCGGCGCGCGCTTCCAGGTCGCCGCGCATCTCCGCCAGCTCGCCGAAATCGGCCTTGTTCATCACCGGCACGATCGCCGAGCCGCGTTCGTCCAGGCACAGCGCCTGCTCCGACACCAGCCGGAGCAGCGCTTCCCGCACCGGGGTCGGGCTCAGGCCCAGCTCGGCGGCCAACGGGCGCAGGATCAGCCGGTGCCCGGGGCGCAGCCGGCTGGAGGTCAGGGAGCGGCGGATCTGCGCATAGGCACGCTGGCTGAGGCTGTCCCGGCCGCCTTCGGCGCCGGGCGAGGGCGGCAGCAGGGCGTTCCCGTCAAGCGCCGGGCCGGGTGCCGCGTCGGGATAAGCTCGATCGTTCACGGCCGCGCTGCCCCTTCCTGTGCCGGCTCCGCCGGGCGGAACGGCAGGGTTCATCGTTTCGGCCTCGGTTGTAACGAAATCCTGCGCTGCTTGTGAAGCGGCGTGTTGCGCAGGCCTGGGTCGTGCCCGCTACGGTGCGGCGAATCCGCCTCAGACCACGTCCTCCAGGCTCATCGCCTGCCTGGACAGCAGGTCGCGGTACGGCCCCTCGCTGCGCTCCAGCACCGAGGGCGGGCCGTCCTGCAGCACCTGGCCGGACTGCATCACCACGATGCGGTCGAAGTCGCGCAGCGTGCTCAGCCGGTGCGCCACCGCGATCACGGTGCGGCCGACCATCAGCCGCTCCAGGGCGTGCTGCACCAGCTGCTCGCTTTCGCTGTCGAGCGCGCTGGTGGCCTCGTCCAGCAGCAGGATCGGGGCGTTGCGCAAAAAGGCGCGCGCGATGGCGATGCGCTGGCGCTGGCCGCCGGACAGCTTGACGCCGCGGTCGCCGACCTCGGTGTTGAAGCCCTCCGGCATCGCCTCGATGAAGTCGCGGCAGCCGGCGGCGTCGGCGCTCGCGCGCACCTCCTCGTCGGAGGCCTCGGGCTTGCCGTAGCGGATGTTCTCCAGCACCGAGCGGTGGAACAGCGACACGTCCTGCGGCACCACCGAGATCACCGCGCGCAGCGCGTCCTCGGTGAGGCCGAGCAGGTCCTTGCCATCGATCAGGATGCGGCCGCCCTGGACGTAGCGCATGCGCTGCAGCAGGGCGAGCACGGTGGTCTTGCCCGAGCCGGAGCGGCCGATCAGCCCGAGCCGGGTGCCGGCCTCCACGCGCAGGCTGAAGTCGGCCAGCACCGGGTCGCCGCCGGGATAGGCGTAGGTGACGTGGTCGAACACCACCTCGCCGCGCGGCTCGGCGTGGAAGCCGCCGGCATCGGCGGCGTCGGGCATGTCGTGCGGCAGCAGCAGGGTGGACAGCGCTTCCGCCAGCCGGGCGACGTGCTGGATGGTCTCGACCAGCGCCACGGCGAGGTCGCGTGTGCCGTGCAGGATCATGAAGCCCAGCGTCACCACCATGACCACGTCGCCCACGGTGGCGCCGTGGCTGTGCCACAGCAGCACCGCCCAGATCAGCAGGCCGGCGGTCAGGATCGCGGTCAGCACCGCGTGGATCAGCCGCAGGCGCTCCAGGTAGCGCAGCGAGGTGCCGCGCGAGTGCATCTCGCCTTCCATGCGCTGGCTGAAGCGCACCCGCTCCCGCCTGGTGGCACCGAAGGCGCGCACCAGCGGCATGTTGTTGATGATGTCCAGCAGCTCGCCGTCTACCCGTGCGGCGTCGGAGGCGTAGCGGTGGTGCAGCGGCCGTCCGCCCGCGGCCAGGCGGAACATCAGCACCGAGATCAGGGCGGCCAGCACCACCAGCACCAACGCCATCAGCGGGCTCACGGTGACCATCAGCAGGATGGAGAAGGCGACGTTGAGGCAGGGCGGCAGCACGTTCCAGGTGGCCAGGTTCTCCAGGGTGAACATGGCGTTGGCCGTGGCGGTGATGCGGCCGGCCAGCGTGCCGGGCATGCGGTCGGCGAAGTAGGACGGCGCGTGGCCGGTCAGGTGGCGGAACAGGTCGCGGCGCAGGTCACCGGTGACGGCGACGAAGGCATGGGTCGACACCCAGCCGCCGACCCGCCAGGCCAGGTTGTCGACGCAGATCAGCAGGCCGAGCAGCCCGACCGCGATCCAGACCGGGCGCATCGGGCCGCCGCGGTAGCCGGTCAGGGTGTCGACCAGGTAGTGCACCGCGTAGGACGAGCCGACCACGGCCGCCACCGCCACCACCACGGAAAGCAGGATCAGCGCGTGCTGCAGCTTGTGGTGCAGCACGTAGCGGGCCACGAACGCCAGCGGCCGCGGCGCCAGGCGGATCAGGTCGGCATCGTCGATCGTCACCGCCTCGTGCGGCCCCGGGGCGATCCTGCGCGTCGACGTCATGCGCCTTCCTTTCGATCGGAACGGATCCCCGGGCCCGGCCAGGCCGTCATCTGTTCGGTTATCACAACAATTTTAGCCCGTCCGCATCCCCTCGCCGCCAACAAAATGCCTCGTTCGTGGCGTTGATGGGAGCATAACCCGCACAGGAGCGTACATGCGTATCGCCCAGATCGCCCCTCTCCACGAGGCCGTGCCGCCGAAGCTGTACGGTGGCACCGAGCGCGTTGTATCGTTCCTCACCGAGGAGCTGGTCAATCTCGGTCACGACGTGACCCTGTTCGCCAGCGGCGACAGCGTGACGGAGGCCAACCTCCACGCATGCTGGCCGCGCGCGCTCCGGCTGGACCCGGCGATCCGCGACCCGATCGCGCCGCACATGCTGATGATGGAGCAGGTGGCGCAGCGGCTGGACCAGTTCGACGTGCTGCACTTCCACATGGACTACTGGCCGTTCACCCACTTCTCGCGCCAGTCGGTGCCCTACGTCACCACCATGCACGGCAGGCTCGACCTGCCCGAGCTGCAGCCGGTATTCGACGCGTTTCCCGGGGTGCCGGTGGTGTCGATCTCCGACAGCCAGCGCCGGCCGCTCGCCCGCGCCAACTTCGTGCGCACGGTGCTGCACGGGCTGCCGGAGAGGCTGCTGACGCCGCAGGGCAACCCCGACGGCAGCGACCGCACCTACCTCGCCTTCCTGGGCCGGATCTGCCCGGAAAAGGGCGTGGACAAGGCGATCCGCATCGCGCGCGCGGTCGGCATCCCGCTGAAGATCGCGGCCAAGGTCGACAAGGTGGACGCGGAATACTTCGAGACCGTGATCCGGCCGATGCTGGGTAACGGGGTCGAGCTGATCGGCGAGATCAACGACGGGCAGAAGGCCGGCTTCCTGAGCGGGGCGCGCGGCCTCCTGATGCCGATCGACTGGCCGGAACCGTTCGGGCTGGTGATGATCGAGGCGATGGCCTGCGGCACGCCGGTGATCGCGTTCAACCGCGGCTCGGTGCCGGAGGTGATCGAGGACGGGCTGACCGGGCTGATCGTCGAGGACGAGACCAGCGCGATCGGCGCCATCGCCAGGCTGCACACGCTGAGGCCGACTGCGATCCGGGCGCGGTTCGAGCGCCGGTTCACGGCGCGGCGGATGGCGAACGACTACCTGAGCATCTACCGGCAGCTGGCGGTGCAGCACCGTCCGAACCTGCGGCTGGTGTCCGGCGACTAGCCCGGACGCCCGGGCTGGCTGCCAGCCCTCGGGCTGGCAGTTCTCGATCGACCGCGGCGGCACCTTCACCGACGTGGTCGGCCGGTCTCCGGACGGGAGGCTGCACGACGCCAAGCTGCTGAGCGAGAACCCGGGGGCGTACGACGACGCGGCGCTGGCCGGCATCGCCCGGCTGATGGGGGTGCCGCCGGGCGAGCCGCTGCCGGTCGGGGCGATCGACTCGGTGCGGATGGGCACCACGGTCGCCACCAACGCGCTGCTGCAGCGGCGCGGGGTTCCCACCCTGTTCCTGGGCACCGCGGGCTTCGGGGACCTGCTTCGGATCGGCGACCAGTCGCGGCCGTCCCTGTTCGCCCTCGACGTGCGGCGCGAGCCGCCGCTCCCGGCGCGGGTCGCCGAGATCGCCGGCCGGCTCGACCCGGACGGGCGGGAAATCGCGCCGCTGGACGAGGCGCGCGCGCGGGGGGTGCTGGCC
>CAXTOD010000126.1:0-8017 GCA_964245705.1 uncultured Acetobacteraceae bacterium | reverse complement strand
GGCGCTCGCCGCGCTGGAGCTGCTGTATGCGACGGGCCTGCGCATCTCCGAGCTGTTGTCGCTCAAGCGCGACGCCCTGTCCGGCGACGGCCTGGTGCTGCTGGTGCGCGGCAAGGGCGGCCGGGAGCGCTTGGTGCCGCTGTCGGAGCCGGCTCGGGTCGCAGCCCGTGCGCTGATCGAGTCTGAGGCGGAGGCGTCCCGGGCTGCCGCACGGCCGGGGGAGCCGGCTCGACCGGCCAGCCCATTCCTGTTCGCCGGGCGCGACGGGCGCCGGCCGATAACGCGGCAGGGCTTCGACCGGATCCTGCACGAGACGGCGCTCCGGGCCGGGCTCGACCCCGCGCAACTGTCGCCGCACGTGCTGCGCCATTCGTTTGCCAGCCACATGCTGGCGCACGGCGCTGACCTGCACTCGCTGCAGCAGCTGCTCGGTCACGCCGACATCGCCACCACGCAGATCTACACGCACGTGCTGGCGGAACGGCTGCAACGCCTGGTGGCGGCACACCACCCGCTGGCGATCCGGAGGTGAAGCCGGAACGCTGAGGCCGCACCCTTGGCGCGGTGAGGAAACGTGCTAAAGCCCGCCGCACGATGCGCCAGTTCCTTGACTTCGAAAAGCCGATCGCCGAGCTCGAAAATAAGATCAACGAGCTCAGGCAGATGTCGCTGTCGGGTTCCGGCGGCGGCGCGGCGACCGGCGCCGCCGGCCCGCATGCTACGGGCGAGGGCGGCCTGCCGATCGCCGAGGAGGTGGCCAGGCTCGAGGAAAAGGCCGAGCGCCAGCTCCGGACGATCTATGCCAAGCTCACCCCGTGGCAGAAGGTCGAGGTCGCGCGGCATGCGCAGCGGCCGCACGCGCTCGACTACATTTCCGCCCTGATCACCGACTTCATGCCGCTCGCCGGCGACCGCGCCTTTGCCGACGACGAGGCGGTGGTGGGCGGGCTCGGCCGCTTCGACGGGCGCGCCGTGGTGGTGCTCGGCACCGAGCGCGGCTCCGACCTCGACACCCGGCTGCGGCACAATTTCGGCATGGCGCGGCCGGAAGGCTACCGCAAGGCGATCCGCCTGATCGAGCTCGCCGGCCGGTTCGGCCTGCCGATCCTGACCTTCATCGACACGCCCGGCGCGTTTCCGGGGGTCGACGCCGAGGCGCGCGGGCAGGCGGAAGCGATCGCGCGGGCGATCGAGGCTTGCCTGTCCTCGCCGGTGCCGATCCTGGCCACCGTGATCGGCGAGGGCGGCTCCGGCGGCGCCATCGCACTGGCTGCCGGCGACCGGGTGTTCATGCTGGAGCACGCGATCTACTCGGTGATTACCCCGGAGGCCTGCTCCTCCATCCTGTGGCGCGACACCAGCCAGAAGACCGCGGCGGCGGAAGCGCTGCGCCTCACTGCGCAGGACCTGAAGCAGTTCAGGCTGATCGACGAGATCGTGCCCGAGCCGCTCGGCGGCGCGCACCGCAACCCCCAGGCGGCGATGCAATCGGTGCGGCAGCTGCTGGCGTCGGCGCTGCCGGGCCTGTGCCGGCTCGACCCGGCAGCCCTCAAGGCGCAGCGGCGTGAGAAGTATCTGGCGATGGGTCGACTCGCCGCACCTTAACCTTTCCATAGGTTTGTCGCGTCATCCTGTGTGCGTCCGGCAGGGAAGGCGGGGATGCGTGTCCTGGAGGCGGTGCGGCTGATCCGGGCGGGAGCGCTGGCGTTGCCGGAGCTGTGGGCGATCGCGACCAAAGCTGAGCGGGTGCAGGTGGCGCTGATCCTCGGCCTGCCGGCCGAGCTTCCCGTACGCGCCGCCACGCCGGAGCTGGCATGGAAGGCGATGAACGCGCAGCAGCGCGGCCTGGTGCTGCGGCATGCGCCGCTGGCGATCGTCAGGCGGCTGCCGTCCGACCCGGCGACCGGACGGCGGATCGTGTGGCGCCGCTACGCCGTCGAGGCGGTCGCCACCTGCTCGTCGCGGGAGGAGGGCGGACGGGCTCGGCAGCGGGTAGCCGCGCCCGCTACGCTTCCGGTCCCGCTCCAAACGCCACCCGGCCGTGCGGGCCAGGATCGTGGATCCCGTCCGCCCGGTCGCAGCCCGGATCACGGCGGCGGCTCGCCTTCCACCGGAACCGTGCCGAGGCTCGCGACCAGCGACCACAGCGCGTCGTGCACGGCGGCAAGTGCCGTGTCGTCGGTGCCCTTCGCGACCAGCGCCACGCCGCGCCGCCCGTCCGGCCGCTCGTATGGGTAGGAGCCGAGGTCGAGGTCGGGATGGTCGTCCTGGATCCGCTCCAGGCCTTCCGCCAGCGCGCCTTCCAGCAGCCGGTCGCCATGCACCGCGACCTGCCGCACCGGGTCGAACCGGCCGAGCGTGGGCTCCAGCGCGTCGAACATGGCGCGCATGATCCGCGGCACCCCGGCCATGACGTGGACGTTGCCGATGGTGAACCCCGGCGCCACCGACACGCTGTTCGGGATCGGCACCGCACCGCGCGGCAGCGTCGCCATGCGCTGGCGCGCGGCGTTGAACTCGCCCGGGGCGTAGTGCGACTGCAGCAGGCGCATCGAGTCCGGGTGCGGCTCCCACGGCACCCCGAACGCGTCGGCGACGCAGGCGCTGGTGATGTCGTCATGGGTCGGGCCGATGCCGCCGGTGGTGAACAGGTGGTCGTAGCGGGCGCGCAGCTCGGTGACGGTGTCGACGATGGTCCGCGCCACGTCCGGGATCACCCGCACCTCGCGCACCGGGATCCCCAGCGCGCCGAGGCGGGTGGCCAGGAACTGCACGTTCACGTCCTGGGTGCGGCCGGACAGGATCTCGTTGCCGATCACCAGGATGGCGGCGGTGGGGCTGGCGGACGCGATGGTCATGCGGGCGGGGCTCCGGTAGGCAGGCAGGGCAGGACGTCCAACAGGTGAGGCATGACAACGTTTCCAGCCCCCGAATGCGTCTGGGACCGGAAGGCCGGGCTTGGCGAGGGCGTGGTCTGGTCCGCCGCCGAGCAGGCGGTGTACTGGGTCGACATCCCCGGGCGCTGCCTGCACCGCTACATCCCGGCCACCGGGAACAAGCGCAGCTGGGACGCGCCGGCGCGCACCACCTTCGTGGTGCCGATGTCCGGCGGCGGCCTGCTGTGCGGGCACGAGGACGGGCTGCGCAGCTTCTCGCCCGAAGACGGCCGGTTCGGCCCGCTGCACCCGATCGAGCCGCTGCTGCACGACAACCGCCTCAATGACGGGGCGGTGGACGGCGCCGGCCGGCTGTGGTTCGGCACCATGCACGATCCGGAGGAGGCGGCGACCGGCTCGCTCTACCGGCTGGACGGCCTCGGCGATCCGGTGGCGCCCCTGCTGATGGACACCGGCTACACCGTGACCAACGGTCCCGCCTTCGACGGAGTCCGGCACCGGCTCTACCACACCGACTCCGCGGCCCGCCGCATCTACGCCTTCGACCTCGCCGCCGACGGCACGCTCCGCAACAAGCGGGTGTTCGCCGAGCCGGACCGCGGCTACCCGGACGGCATGACGGTGGACGCCGAGGGCACGCTCTGGGTGGCGCTGTGGGCCGGCGGCGGCGTGCAGCGCTACCGGCCGGACGGCAGCCCCGACGGCTTCGTCGCGTTCCCCTGCGACCACGTCACCCGGATCGCGTTCGGCGATCCCGACCTGCGTACCGCCTATGTCACCACCGCCCGCAAGGGGCTGGACGACGACGCCCTGCGCCGGCAGCCGCTCGCGGGCGGCCTGTTCCGCTTCCGCGTCGAGGTGCCAGGCCTGCCGCAGGACCTGTTCCGGGCCGGCTGACCGGTCGCGGCCGAACGGTCCGCCCGCGGCGCCGGCCGGGCTCCGGGTGCCGGGTGTCGATCACAGGAAGTCGCGCAGCAGCGGCACCAGGGGCTTGTCGGCGTCCGGCATGGTGTAGCGGTCGAGCGCGCCCGGGCGCACCCAGGCCAGCGTCTGGCCTTCCCGCGCGACCGGGACGCCCTTCCAGCGGCGGCACAGGTAGAGCGGCATCAGCAGGTGGAACGCGGGGTAGGCGTGGCTGGCAAAGGCGAACGGGGCCAGGCAGGCGTCCGACACGTCGAGCGACAGCTCCTCGCGCAGCTCGCGGACCAGCGCCTGTTCCGGGGTCTCGTCCGGTTCCAGCTTGCCGCCGGGAAACTCCCACAGACCGGCCATCGCCTTGCCTTCCGGACGCCGCGCCAGCAGCACCCGCCCGTCGCCGTCGATCAGCGCGCAGGCGGCGACCAGCACCGTGCGGCGGTTCGGCACCGCGACCGGTGCCGGCTGCTCGGGCACGACCGCCGCCGCTCCGGCCGACAGGTCGTCGTGGCGGGCCTCGAAGATCAGCACCGGATGCTCGCCGCCGCGCGCCAGGAAGGGCTGCCGGCCGCGCCCGGTCTCGCGAAAGCCGATCCGGCGCAGCACGGCGGCGGAAGCCGGGTTGTCGGTGGACACCTGCGCGGTGAGGCGGTCGATGTCGAGGTTGGCCAGCGCCCAGTGCGACACCCGTCGCGCCGTCTCGCCGGCGATCCCTGCGTTCCAGAACTTGGCGCCGACCCAGTAGCCGAGGTCGCCGCTGCGCGATCCCGGGTCGATGCGCAGCCCGAGGCAGCCCAGCACCCGTTCCGGCCCCCCGTCCACACCGCCTTCCGACACCGGACGCCGGTCGATGACGGCGAAGTGCCAGGCGCTGCCGTCCTGCCGCTGCGCCTCGGTGGAGGCGATCCACTCGTCGGTGAGCTGGCGCGGGTAGGGGAACGGCAGGCGGCTCAGCATGCGCACCACCGCCCAGTCGTTCACCAGCCGGTGGACCTGCTCGGCGTCAGCCGGCTGCAGCGGGCGCAGGACGAAGCGCGCCGTCGCCAGCACCGGTGCTGCGTCCGGCTGCATCCGGTCAGGCGACGTGGGCGGCCTCGTCCCGGACCGCGTCGGCGCTGTCGACGCCGCAGGCCACCAGCAGGGAGCGCAGCGAGCGGATCACCGGGAACACCTCCTGGTTGCGGTCGCGGCCCACCTCGTCGAACGCCCTCTGCTCCAGCTCCACGATCTCCCGGTCCTCGCGGAAGATCCGCTCGGTGAACATCACCAGCAGCGGCCACACCACGTTCAGGATCCCGGGCACCTTGGGCTTCCTGACCGACAGCAGCCCGAACACCCGGTTGGTCTTCTGCGCGCGGTCGAGCGGCACGTAGACGATCCACAAATCCATCACCGGGGCCTCGCCCTCGGTCTGGATGCGCAGGGTCTGGTACGGGTACTCGGTGCGGATGGTCATCACGTCGCGCTCGGCGGTGTTCTGCTCGCCGGAGCGGCGCTCGCCGAAGATCACCGCCTCGCCCAGCGGCTGCTTGCCGCCGGTGCGCTTGAAGCTGTACTTGACCTCGACCCAGCCGTCGCCGCGGCCCTGGCCCAGCACGCGGGGCTTCATCTGCCCCATCTGCTTCGAGTGCATGAACTGGTGGTTCATGTCCATCAGGTTCTCGTGCATGAAGCTGTAGTGGCAGCCCACCACGCGGCCGAAGCGGCGGGTCTTGTACCTTCCGTTTGCGACCGACCCCAGCCCCGGCAGCGGCACCGCGTCCGCCAGCGACGGGTCGCCCGGGAACACGAGGATCAGCCCCTCGACCTCGCGGCACGGATACGCCTTCACCCCGTTCGGCAGCCGGTCGCGCAGGTACGGCACGTCGATGCAATTGCCCGACGCCTCGTACGCCCAGCCGTGGTAGCAGCAGCGCACCGCGCACCCGTCCACGGTGCCCTTGCTGAGCGGCACCTGGCGATGGGCGCAGCGGTCCTCCAGCGCGAACACCTTCCCCGCCTTCGGCCGCACCAGCACGATCGGCTCGCCGGCGAACGACACCGCCAGCGTGCCGCCGTGCTTCAGCTCGCGCGACCAGGCCATCGGATACCAGTGGTCCGGATGGGCGTTGATCCGGCGCAGGTCCGGCGCGGGCACGGCCGGGTCGAGGCGCAGGCTGTCGGAGGCAAGCCTGGCCGGGGTGACGGAATGGTTCATCGGTCCTCGATCTGGCAGCAGGCCGGCTCCGCCGGACGGGTCATGATAGGCATCGGCACCCTGCGCGTCTGCAACAATGCGGTCATCAAAACGCGCGCGGCTTTCCTCAGCGCGGTGGCGGCGGCTGGAACGCGAACACCGCGTCGGCCGGGCGCAGCCGCATCACCAGCGTGTCCGCCATCAGGTCGTGCAGCCCCTGGCTGCGACGGGTCCAGCCGACCATCAGGAAGCCGATGCCCAGCAGCAGCGCCGACACGAACTTGCCGAGATAGCGCCCGAGCGCGCGGCCGATGCCGATCCGCCGCCCGTCCAGGTCGGACACGCGCAGCCGGCACACCCGCTTGCCCAGCGTCGCCTGCCAGCGCGACGATTCCAGCAGCACGAAGTAGCCGATCGCCAGCACGAGCGAGACCAGCGACAGCCCGCCGCCCTGGAGGTGGAGGTGGCCCGGCATGGCGAAGTGCGTGCCCTGGGCCATCGCCGGCGTGAACGCGGCCGCGGTAGCCGCGTCGCCGCCGGACGGGTCGAACCGGGTGCCGACCTGCCTCAGCCCGGTGGCGAGGCCGATCAGCGCGTCGGCCAGCCCCAGGATCACGGTGTCCAGGAACCACGCCAGCACCCGCCACCAGAAGCCGGCATAGGTCCAGACCAACCGTTCCGGCGGCTCGGCCGGTCCGGGAAAGGCTCCAGACATCGCTTCAGCTCCGGTAGCTGCCGTTGATGTCGATGTAGCCATGGGTGAGGTCGCAGGTCCAGGCGCGGCCCCGTCCGTCGCCCAGCCCCAGGTCGATCGCGATCTCCAGCTCCCGGCCGCGCATGTGCGCCACCACCGGGGCCTCGTCGTAGCCCGGCACCACCGCGCCGTTGCGCGCCATCCAGACGCCGCCCACGCCCACCGACAGGGTGTCGCGGTCGGCCGGCTCGCCGCTCTTGCCGACCGCCATCACGATGCGGCCCCAGTTGGCGTCCCCGCCGGCGATCGCGGTCTTGACCAGCGGCGAGTTCGCCACCGCCAGCGCCACACGGTGCGCCGATGCGTCGCTGGCGGCTCCCGACACGTCGATCCGCACCAGCCTGGACGCCCCCTCGCCGTCGCGCACCACCAGCAGCGCCAGCTCCAGCAGCAGGGAGTCCAGCGCCGCCGCGAACTCCGCCAGCGCCGGGTCGGCCGCGTCCGTCACGAGGGGGTTGCCGGCCTGGCCGGTCGCGAACAGCAGCACGGTGTCGCTGGTGGAGGTGTCGGAATCCACCGTGGTGCAGTTGAAGCTACGCTCCACTCCCGCCGCCAGCAGCGCCTGCAGCACCGGGGCGGGAAGGGCGGCATCGGTCGCTACGAAGCACAGCATGGTCGCCATGTCGGGCGCGATCATGCCGCTGCCCTTGGCGATGCCCTGGATCGAGACCGTCGTGCCGCCGATCCGGGCGCTGCGCTGCGCGCCCTTCGGGAAGGTGTCGGTGGTCATGATGCCGCGCGCCGCACCCTCCCAGCCGGCGCCGGACAGTCCGTCGTGCAGGGCCGGCAGCGCCGCGGTGATGCGGTCGTGCGGCAGCACCTCGCCGATCACGCCGGTCGAGGCCAGGAACACCTCCGACGGCAGGCAGCCGAGCAGGGAAGCGGCCGCCGCGGCGGTGGCTTCCGTCGCGTTTCGCCCGGCCCGGCCGGTGAACACGTTGGCGTTGCCGGCGTTGACCACCAGCCCGCGGGCGACGCCGCAGGCAAGGGCGGCGCGGCACCAGTCCACCGGCGCGCCGGGGCAGCGGTTGCGCGTGAACACCCCGGCGACCCGGGTACCCGGCGCGAACTCGGCCAGCACCAGGTCGACGCGGTTCCTGTAGCGGATGCCCGCCTCGCCCGACGCGAGCCGCACCCCCGCCAGCGGCGGCAGCGGCGGGAACGGCGTCGCCAGCGGCGAGACCGGGGCGATGGCCATCAGTGTCCCATTCGGGCGGGGTGGCCGTTCAGCGCGTCACTCGTTGCCGCCGGGCGGCGCGCCCGGAGTCGCAGGCG
>CAXTOD010000125.1:0-8131 GCA_964245705.1 uncultured Acetobacteraceae bacterium | reverse complement strand
GAGTTCGGCTGGGAGGCGGTGAGCGCCGGGCAGATGGCGGTGTTCCGGCAGGCGGCGGCGCGTCACGGCGAGCGGCAGCGGATCGACCGGACGCTGCCTTCCCTGGCAACGCCGCTGCCTCGACGCGCGCCGGAAGACCCCTGATCACCTGTTGTGACAGCTGTCCTTACGCGAGGCGTCCTGCAAAATCCCTTTCCGGCCGCCTCGGCACCCGGCATGCTGTCATGATGATGCCGGGTCGCCAACTCGACACCGTCCGCCACCAGCGGGAGCACCCGCTGCGCGTCGTCGTTCTGCCCAACCGGCACTGGCGCGATGACGAGCTCACGCATGTCGAGGGCGCCGGCCCGGACCCGCGACGGCTGCGCGCGCTGCTGCAGGAGCGCGGCATCCAGATGATCGTTCGCGACCCGCTTCCGGTCCCGTTCAACCCGTGGAGCCGACGGCATCCCTTCCTTGCCGGCTTCGACGTCCTGCGCGCCCTCCAGGTCATGATGCTGGACCGATCGGCCACCTGTATCGTGCCGGTCTTCGAGTCCGGGGCGTTGGCGCTTCTGGTCCTGCGTCGGCTGCTCCGGTTCAAGGTTCCGATCGCGCTCTGGGACGCGTCAGTCGGTGACGGTTGGATCTGGCGCCGCCGTGTTCTTTCGGTCGTCCTGCCACGGCTGGACTGGATGTTTGCCTTGAGCCGCCTGCAGAAACGGTTCGTTCAGTCGCATCTGCGCGATCCGGCCTCGGCCATTCTTCTCGGATACTGCGTCGACGAGCTGTTCTTCCAGCCGGACGCGAATGAGGCGGAGAGGCTGATCCTGACGGTCGGTGATGATCCGGGACGCGACTATTCGACGCTTCTCGCTGCCTGTGCTCCCCTCGACGCGGACGTCATACTGAAGACGGGTCACCGGTTCGCCCTGCCGACGGGGTCGGCAGCGCGCTTCCAAGTCGCAAGCGGCCGGTTGTCCTTCACCGAGCTGCGCGGACTCTATCGGAAGGCGACGATCTTCGTCCTGCCACTGCATCAGACGACGCATCCGAGCGGCATCACCGCCCTGTTCGAAGCAATGGCAACCGGCAAGGCGGTGATCGTATCGAATACTGGCGTTGCGGCAGATTTCGTCGAGGATGGCGTTACCGGCTGTCTCGTGCCTGCGGGCGACGCCGAGGCCCTGCGGGTGACGATAGCTCGGCTGCTGGATGCTCCGGAAGAGCGGCTGCGGCTTGGCCGTGCTGCGCGACGCGTCATCGAAAAGGAGATGTCGATGAAAAGCTTCGCCGACCGGTTCGCCACGGCCGTGTCCCTGATCGACGCGTCGCGCAAGCGGGAACCATCCGCAAGATCGGGATAGGGCAGCGGGATGGCCGGACAAGGATGGCAGAAGCGCACGCTGCGGTCGGCACCACTCAGCTGGTGGTTGGCGATGCGGCTCTCCGCCGCACGGCTTCGGCATGGGAGCGTGCTGCGCAAGGCATCCATCCTCCTGCTGAAGCAGGCTGCTGCTGCCAATCGTGGGGTGCTTCAGGACAAGGTGCATGAGATCCGTCCGCTCGATTCACCTGGCCTAGCGTTCGGATCGGTCGACTCCATGGTCCTCGATACCGTCTTCTGGTTCGGCACCCGTGGCTACGAAGGCCTGCTTCCGCAGCTCTGGGCAGGCTTCTGTGCGCAAGCTTCCGACATCGTCGAGATCGGCGGCAGTGTCGGGCTTCACACCGTGATCGGAGGCAAGACGACCGCTGGCTCCTACACCGTTGTTGAGCCTGTTCCCCACGTGGCGACCGCCCTGCGGGACAATCTGGCCCGCAACGGGTTGTCCCGCATAGACCAGCTTGAGGCTGCTGCCATACCAGGACGAGAGGCGCGGCAGGTAAGCCTGAGCATCCCCGACGAGAAACGTGGGATCCCGGTCGGCTCACACCTTCTGAACGGCGTCGAACTGTCGACACGAGGCTCGCTCCGGATCGTGGACGGTGCCGGAACGTTCTTCCGGTCCTTGATGGAACGTTGCGATCTCATAAAGATTGACGCTGAGGGCATCGAGGCCGTACTCCTGGAAGGCGCGATCGACATTCTTTCTGCCCGTAAACCAACGCTTGTCGTGGAGGTGCTCCCCGAGTCGATCCACCTTGCCGATGTTCTGGAGCGTTCATCGCGCGAGGGGAGCTACCACCTGTACATCATTCCGGAATGGGGACCTCATCCGATCATCAGCGTCCGCAGCGACACGTTCAGTGCCAGACTTCCTTCACGCTTCCACGCCAAGGACGTCATCCTCACGAAGACACCATTGGACACAGGTGCCATCAGGTCGGTGGCCGAGGCATGCTGATCAACCGTCGCCGATACGGGCCATGCAGGGCAACGCTTCACGCTCCGGCCGGTCCGATCCGGCCATGACTTCCGTGCGGTCGGCGCTGCTCCTGTCGTTCCTTGAGCGCTACACCACCACTCTTGTCTACGCCTCGTCCAACATCATCCTGTCACGCCTGCTCACGCCTCATGACACGGGCCTCTTCACGGTCGGTTTTGCGTTGACGGTCCTGATCGGCACCTTCCGCGACTTCGGCGTTGCGACCTACGTCATCCAGGAGCCCGATCTCACCGACGCGAAATGGCGTTCGGCGCTCGGCGTCAGCGCCGTCACCGGCCTTCTCATATTCGGCGCGGTCGCGCTCGCCAGCGTGGTTGCCGGTCGTGCCTATCATGATCCGGCGGTGACGTCGGTCATGCTGGTTTCCGGGCTGACCCTGCTGATGATCCCGTTCAATGCTCTTGTTCTAGCCTGGCTGCGCCGGGAGATGCGCTTCGGCGTCCTTTACCGCATCTCGCTGGCGGGCGCGGCAACGCAGAGCCTCGTCACCATCGGCCTTGCCCATGGTGGCTACGGTGCCATGAGCATGGCCTGGGGAAGCGTTGCCAACTCGGCGGTGATCCTCCTCGGCAGCGTGCGGCACAGGCCGCGGCAGTTCGGCTATCGTCCGTCGATGACTGCGTGGCGTCCGATCGGCCAGCTGGGTGCCTATTCGACCATAGGCAGTCTGTGCAACGAGATCACGCCGAACGGGGCAGAGCTCTTCATCGGCCGCTTTGCCGGCCTCGTTGCCCTGGGGCAGTTCAGCAAGGGCGCCAGCCTGGTGACGTTCGTCAACCAGGGAGTGACCAGCGCCATCCTTCCCGTGGCATTGTCCCTGTTCGCGCAGAAGCGCAGGGCCGGGGAAGCCTTGGATACGGCCTTGCCGCACGCCTTGACCCTGCTGACCGGCCTGACGTGGCCGGCGTTCCTGGGGCTCTCGGTGGTGAGCGATCCGGTGATCCACCTGCTGTTCGGCAGCCAGTGGAACGCTGCCATCCCGCCGGCACGCTTCATCGTCGCCACGGCCATGATCACGTCGATGACCGCCCTGCACGCGGTCGTCTACCAAGCGGCGGGCGCCATGCGTGCGCGCATGATCATCCAGATCGCCGTCACGCCGCTGCAGCTGCTGATCCTGTTCGTCGCAGCACACGGAACCCTGGTCGAGGCGGCACTCGGCACGACCGCCTCTGCGGCCATCGAGTACGTCCCGTCGCAGATGATGGTCAACCGCATCTGCGGCACCAGCGGACGCGCCGTGCTCGTCGCCCTGCTTCCCAGCGCTGCGGTCACGGTTTCCGCCGTTTCCGGCGCACTCGCTGTCATGGCCGCGCTGTCGACGACTTCCGCTGCGCCCCTTCTTCCGCTCGCCGCGACGGTTGTCGCCGGTGCGGTAGGCTGGATCGTGGGCCTTGGGGTGGTCCGCCATCCCTTGGGTGTTGAGCTCATGTCGCTGCTTCGGGATGTCCGCCGCAGGACCGGCCATCGTCGACCGGCCCAACACGTGTAGGCGGCGGCACCTGTCCTCCGGTCACGTGATCACGTGGCTGCCGTTCCGGAGCGTCCGCACAGGGCCAGGAACTGCCGGCTGCGGGACTCCCACCCGCTCGCCGCGGCGACGCGCAACCCGTTTTCGGCAATGGTGCGTCGCAGGGGCGCGTCCTCGTACAGCCGCCGCATCGCCGTCTCGATCGCGTCCACCGAGCGGCCGTCGACCACCAGCCCGTTCTCGCCGTCGCGCACCGCGTCGCGGCTGCCGCCGTCCTGGCCGGCGATCACCGGGAGGCCGCACGCGTTGGCTTCCAGGAACACCAGCCCGAAGCCCTCGGTGTCGCCGTTGCCGAGCTCGCGGTTCGGCATGACGAACACGCAGCCCAGCCGGTAGTGCGCGACCAGCTCGTCCTCGGTCACCTGCCCGGCCAGGATCACCCGGTCCGCCACGCCCTCCTCCTGCGCGATGCGACGCAGCTCCGGCTCGAACGGCCCGGCGCCGACCACAAGATAGCACGCGTCCGGCGCTGATGGCAGGAGCCGGGCGAAGGCGCGGATCGCCTGGTCCAGGCCCTTCTTCTCCAGCAGCCGGCAGACGGACACGAACACGAAGCGGTCCTGGAGCCCGTAGCGTTGCAGGAGGTCCGGCCTGCTGGTGCCGGGGAAGAAGCGCGTGGCGTCGACGCCGTTCTCGATCAGGCAGGTGCGGGACGCGGCCTCCGGCCCGAGCAGGGCCTGCACCACCGCCAGGGTGAAGCGGCTGACCACGACGATCCGGTCGGCCGCCAGCAGGGCGGCGCGGCATCTGCGGTGGTCCGGGTCGTACGGGTCCTGCGTGGTGATCTCCTCGCCGTGCACGTAGGCGACCAGCCGGAGCGGCAGCCCGAGCCGCCGGACCAGGCGGCGCAGCAGGACCAGCAGCCAGCCGCTCGACAGCAGCTCGCCGATGCAGACCGTGCGTATCCCGCGCCCACGCACCAGCAGGAGCACCGTGCGCAGCAGCCGCGCCCGGATGCGCAGGTCGCCGAGCCGGAACCGCGCCTGCCGCCAGACGCCGAACCGCGACGCACCTTCCGCCTCGGGCCGGATCAGCGTGCGAAGCAGGTCGAGCCGTCGCGTCCGGAACGGGGCGCGGCGGTCCTGCTCGCGCCAGCCGATCATCGGCAGCCCGTCGAGGTAGCTGCGTCGCGGCGCCAGCACCAGGATGTCGTCCGGCGCGTGACGGGCCAGGTTGTCGTAGACGACCGCCGAGCCGCCGCGCACCGGGGGGAAGTTGTTGGCGATCAGCAGCACCGTCGGGCGGGACCGGCTCACGACCCGGCCCGTTCCGGCGGCAGCAGGTGGTCGGCCACGTGCAGCAGGTCGGTGAAGCGGCAGCCGGTGCACGTCGCCAGGTGGTGGAGGATGCCGGACAGGCGGTCGTAGAAGGTGTGCAGGTCGGCCTTCGACTGCACGTACGGGTTGCCGCCGACCGTCAGCGACGAGCTGTGGAAGCTGAGCGCCAGCAGCGTCTGGCCGTGCGCCCGGAGCCCGGCCGCCAGCCGGCGCATGGCGGGAACGTCGTTGCCCTCGGGCGACAAGGTGATCCGCTCGGCGCAATGGCTGCGGGTGAGCAGCGCGCCGAGCGGAAGCCGTCGCGCCCACGGAGCCGACACCGCACGGTAGATGGCGCTGCCGGAGCCGCCGCCCCAGCCCACCACGCTGCGGCACAGCGGCAGCTCCAGCAGGTGGTGGCGGTGGCCGAACCAGAACGGGCCGTACTCGAAGCCGCGGTAGTCCGGGCCGCCCTCGGTGCGGAAGTCGGTGCGCGGCGCGACGCTGGTGTCGATCGCGAAGCCGTGCTTCTCCAGCAGGGTGGCGGTGCTGGCGCCGAAGCCGTAGCGGCCGCCGCGGAAGATCGCAGGCGCGAAGCCGAAGCGCTCGACGAAGGCGGCCTTGAGCGACAGGAGCTTGCGCTCTTCCAGCTCCGCGGACAGGTTGCCGGAATAGGACAGGCGGCGGGCGGCGCCGTGCTCGAACGGCGGCGTGACCCAGGTGTGCAGCTGCACCCCCAGCACGCAGCGCCCGCGCTCCAGCTGGCGGCGCAGCTGTCGCACCGACTCCTCGTCCTGCAGCATCGGATAGGTGAGCAGGTAGGCCGGGACCACGTCCCAGCTGTCGAGGATGTCGTGCAGCACCGACAGGTGCTGCAGGCTCGTGGTCGAATAGCGCGTGCCCTGCACCGGAAGCTGCCAGTCGAAGTTCTCCTCCGCGTCGATGACCAGGGTGCAGACCGGCTCCGGCCGACGCAGCCGCGCCGGCCGCGGCGACGGGAACAGGGCGGCCGGAGGCGGCGCCGGCGGCAGACGAGGCGGCGGATCGGGCTCAGCGCGCATCGGCCAGCACGGCGGTCCAGCGCGCGATCATCTGCTGCTCGTCGTAGAGCCGCAGGACCCGCTGGCGGTTGTTGTCGCCGAGACGGCGGCGCAGCGCGGGATCGGCGGCCAGCCGGTCCAGCGCCGCGGCAAGTTCGGCCGTTCCGAGGCGGGTGACGAAGGAACGGCTTTCCGGCCCGAGCATCCGCGCCACGTCGCCGACATCGGTCGCGACCGCGGGCAGCCCGCTCGCCATCGCTTCCAGCAGGGAGAGCGGCATCTGCTCGGTGTCGGAGGACAGGGCGAACAGGTCCATGTGGCGATAGGCCTGCGCCGGGTCCGGCATGTGGCCGGCGAACGCGACACGTCCCGGCGGCAGCAGGACCGCGGCGAGACGCTCGAGCGCCGTCCGTTCCGGCCCGTCGCCGACCACCAGCAGCCGGGACGGGCCGGCAGTGGCGGCGACGGCCTGCAGCAGCCGGGCCAGGTTCTTCTCCGGACGCAGCGCCGCGACCGTGCCGATCACCGGCCCGGTGCCGGCCAGCCCCCAGCCCGGCGGCGGCGGCAGGGCCTCGCCGACGGCAAAGCGGCCGGGATCGACGCCGTTCGGGATGTGGCGCAGCCGGTCCGGCCGGAGCCGCCACCGCTGCTCGGCGATGCGGCGCAGCGTTTCCGACGGCAGCACCACGGTGGAGCCTCGGAGCAGCAGGCGGCGCGCCCACGAGCGCCGGCGCAGCGGGACGGCACGCTCGTCCGGGCCGAACCCGTCCTCGGCATGCAGGTGCGGCACCAGCCGGCGTGGATACCGGTTGGCCAGCACCCACTCGATGCTGCCCCAGTTGTGGGTGAGCAGCAGGTCAGGGCGCAGCTCGCGCAACACCGCGCGCTGCCGGCGATACAAGGCCGGCGGGTTCGGCGCCCTGGTCCCGTCGGTGACCACCGTGACGTCGAGCGACCGGTCGAGCCGCTCCAGGCAGGCGTGGTTGCCGTCCATGGCGACGATGGCGTGACGCCAGCCGGCGCCCAACCGGTTGGCGAGGCTGGCGAACCGTACCTGCGGGCCGCCCACCGCAAAGGTCGCGAACACGGACAGCAGCAAGGGCACCGGGTCAGCCCGGCCTGGCATGCACGCGGATCGCCCGGTCGAGGAAGCGGTCGCGGTCGGCGGCCGGATGCCAGCCGAGGTCGCGCTCGGCGTCCGACACGTCGAAGCGCGCGCGCAGGCCGCGCGAGCGCAGGTCGTGCAGCGAGGGCAACGGCGTGCGACGCCCGGCGCAGCACTTGACCAGCCACTTGCCGAGCTCGGCCGCCCACAGCCGGGCCGGCGACTGCGGATGGAACCGGTGCGGCCTGCCCTGCGCCTCGGCCAGGGCGGCGAGGTAGGCGCGCGCCGGCAGCCGCACGGGGCCGACCAGATTGTAGCTCCGCCCCTCGATGCCCGGCCGGTCGCAGGCGAGGAGGATGGCGTCGGCCACGTCCTCCACCAGCACGAAGGGCAGCGGGTTGCGGCCGTCGTTCCAGCCGATGCAGTGGCCGTCGGTGTTGTAGAAGCCGAGCCCGCCGTGGAACGGCGACGCGCCCTCGCCCACCACCAGGCCCGGACGCAGCACCACCAGGCGGAGCCCGTTTTCCGATGCCAGCTCGGCCAGCCTGCGCTCGGTCAGGATCTTGGCCCGGGCGTAGTCGGCGCGCGCCTCGTCCCGCGCGTCCGGTGCGGTCGCCCCGGTCACCACCGTGGCGGCCGAGCCGAGCGGCAGGGCGGCGATGGAGCTGACATGCACCAGCCGCGCGCCGGTCTGGAGGCAGGCATGGGCCACGGTGTCCGCCCCGACCAGCATGGCGTCGCGGACCGCGTCCCGGGTGCCGCCGCCACCGCCATGGGCGAGGTTGACCACCACCGGCGCGCCCCGGACCGCGTCGCGCACGGAAGCGGGA
>CAXTOD010000124.1:0-8249 GCA_964245705.1 uncultured Acetobacteraceae bacterium | reverse complement strand
ATCCAGCCGACCGCGGCGCCGACCGGAACCTCCTCGCCGCGGGCGGCGCGGACGCCGCGCAGGATCCCGCTCGCCGGCGCGTCGATCTCCATCGCCGCCTTGTCGGTCTCGATCTCGAATAGCGGCTCGCCCTTGGCGACCGGACGGCCCTCCTCGACCAGCCATCGGCTGAAGCGGCCGGACGCCATGTCCATGTCGACGCGCGGGAAGATGATCTCGGTGGCCACGGTCAGACGGTTCCGCGCACCAGCGCGCGCGCCTTGTCCACGATGTCGGGGACCTGGGGCACCGCCGCGCGCTCCAGCTCGGGGTTGTAGGGCAGCGGGCACTCGGCGCCGCCGAGCCGGCCGATCGGCGCGTCGAGGCGGTCGAACGCCTCGCTTTCGGCGATCAGGGCGCTGATCTCGGCGCCGATGCCGAGCGTCCGCACGCCCTCGTAGACGCAGAGCAGGCGGGTGGTACGGGACACGCTGTCGACCAGGGTGTCGCGGTCGAGCGGCCGCAGGGAGCGCAGGTCGATCACCTCGGCGTCGATCCCCTCCCCGGCCAGGATCGCGGCCGCCTCCAGCGCGCGATGCACCATGATCGCGGTGGCGACGATCGTCAGGTCGCGCCCGGTGCGGCGGATCGCGGCCTTGCCGATCGGCGTGCGGTACGGCTCGGGCGCGACCGGGCCCTTGGTCTTGTACAGCAGCTTGTGCTCGAAGATCATCACCGGGTCGGGATCGTCGATCGCGCTCAGCAGCAGGCCCTTGGCGTCCTCCGGCGTCGCGGGCTGCACCACCTTCAGGCCGGGCACGTGCGCGAACCAGGCTTCCAGGCTCTGGCTGTGCTGCGCCGCCGCTCCGGTGCCGGAGCCGGCGGGGAAGCGCATCACCAAAGGAACGGAGACGGCGCCGCCCAGCATGTAGCGGATCTTGGCCGCCTGGTTGACGATCTGCTCCATCGCCAGGGTGGCGAAGTCGGAGAACTGGAACTCCAGCACCGGCCGGCTGCCGCAGAGTGCTGCGCCGACCGCGACGCCCGCCGATCCCAGTTCGGCGATCGGCGTGTCGATCACCCGCTCGGCGCCGAACCGCTCCACCAGGTCGCCGGTGACCCCGAACGCGCCGCCATAGATGCCGATGTCCTCGCCCATCAGGAACACGCGGTCGTCGGCCTCCATCGCCTGCGCCATCGCTTCCTGCAGCGCCTGCGCGTAGGACAGCTCGCGCACCGGTTGGTCCATGGCGGTTTTCAATCCGAGTGGACGTCGCGGAGCAGCTCCGCGACCTGGGGAGGCGGGCTGTTCTGGGCAAAGGCGATGCCGGCTGCGATCTCGGCGTCCACCGCCTCGCGCAGCGCGCGGACGTCGCTGCCGGACAGGATGCCGAGCTCCAGCAGCTCGGCCTCAAAGCGCGTGATCGGATCGCGTGCCGACCAGGCCTCGATCTCGTCCCTGGTGCGGTAGCGGTTGCGATCGCTGCGGGAGTGCCCGCGGATCCGGTAGGTCTTGCACTCGACCAGGCTGGGACCGCGGCCGGCGCGAGCGCGGTCGACTGCCTCGAACGCCGCGTCGGCGACGTCGGCGAAGCTGTTGCCGTCGACGATTCGCGCCGGGATGTTGTAGCCCGCGGCACGGTCGGCGACGTTGGATACCGACATCGACCGCTCGGTCGAGGTCGACATGCCGTACTGGTTGTTCTCGCACACGAACACGACGGCGAGCTTCCAGAGCGCCGCCATGTTCAGCGCCTCGTGGAACGCGCCCTCGTTGGAGGCGCCGTCGCCGAAGAAGCAGGCGACGACGTCGGTGCGCTTCTGCTGGCGCATCGCGAGTGCCGCACCCACCGCGATCGGCAGTCCGCCGCCGACGATGCCGTTGGCGCCGAGGTTGCCCTGGGCGACGTCGGCGATGTGCATCGAGCCGCCGCGGCCGCGGCAGTAGCCGTCCTCCTTGCCGAAGAACTCGGCGAACATCCTGGCGGGATCAGCGCCCTTGCCGATGCAGTGGCCGTGGCCGCGATGGGTGGAGGTGATCTTGTCCCCTGCGCCCAGCGCCGTGCAGATGCCGACGGCGCTCGCTTCCTGGCCGATCGACAGGTGCATGGTGCCGTGGATCAGGCCGCGCATGTAGGCCTGCTCGGCGCCTTCCTCGAACTGGCGGATCAGGTGCATGCGACGCAGCGCTTCCCGCAGCTCCGCGGCGGACAGGCGGTCGTAGATCGCGGGACGGTTGGTCCTCCCTTCGATCGCGGCGGCCGGCAGGGTCATGCCACCAGACCCTGCGCCGCCCGTTCCTGGGCAATTGGCGCCAGCATCGCGTCCTGCTGGCGGCGCAGGCGGACGATCTGCATGGTCTCGTCCATCCGGCAGTTGTCGTAGGTGAGATAGTCGCCGACGGCGATCGGCTTCGTCACCACCGCGCGCTCGGCCAGCCCCATGGGCAGCAGCCTTCCGGCGCGCGCGTCCTCCGCGGTGGTGAGCCAGCCGCGGTAATGGTCCTCGCCGATCCTGCCCAGCGTGACGCCGGGCGCCAAAAATTCCTTGGCGACGCAGGCGCATTCGGCCACCGGCTCGTCGAGCGGCTGCATGTGCGGGGTGCCGCTGATCACCAGGGAGGCCGCGGTGAGCGGCACCTCCAGGCTGGTGAGGTGGTAGGGGCGGATGAAGGTGAAGTAGGGGCCGGGACCCATCTTGAGGTCGCGCAGCCGCTCGTGGACGCGGGGGTGCGGCGCCTTGATCACCACGAACACGCCGGGTGCCACGCCGGGGCCGACCGAATAGTCCACCACACCGGAGCGCGACAACAGGCCGCCATCGGCCTCCGGCACCAGCGTGGTCGCCAGCATCTCCGGCGTCGCGGCCGGGCCGTGCATGCCGGGACGGTCGGGCAGCAGGCCGGTGGCGTTGGCGATCGCGCACATCTCGATCATGGTCTTGGAGCCGTCGACGAACTCGACCAGCATGCGCGGGTTCATGTGCCGCCGCCGCGCCTCCTCCTCGTATTCGGCGGGCCTGGCGTCGAAGCGGAGCGGGTTGTTCTTGCCCTTGCCGGCGGCGACGATCGGGTAGCCGAGGCTGCGCACGAAGCGGATCAGCTCCATGGCGGCGCTGGGCTCGTCGCCGGCACCCAGGGAATAGCCGACGCCGGCGCGTCGCGCCTCGCGCAGCAGCATGGCGCCCACGGTGACGTCGGCCTCGACGTTCATCATCACCACGTGCTTGCCGTGCGCCATGGCCAGCAGCGACAGCTCCGCACCCACCCCCGGGTTGCCGGTGGCGTCGATGATGACGTCGACGGGGCCGGCGGTGCAGGCGACGGTGGCGTCCGGGGTGATGGCGATCCGGCCCGCTGTCACGGCGTCCTCGGCGGCCGGCCGGCTGGCGCACAGCCGTGCCGCCTCGCGCGGGATGCCGGCGATGTCGAGCGCCGTCCAGGCCATGTCGACGCGCATCTCGGCCAGCACCGCAAGCGCGATTCCGGGCATCAGGCTCAGCTGGGTGACGATGTCGGTTCCCATCTCGCCGCAGCCGACCAGCCCGACCCGGACCGGGCGTCCCTGCTCGGCCCGCCTGGCAAGATCCTCGGAAAGGTCCATGGAACGAGATCCTGTGCTGCACGGCGGTTCGCCCGCGGCGGAGTCTAGACTGCCTCCATGCGGGAGGGTCAAGACATTTGTTTCGCGGTCTTACCACATGTCTGTGGACGGCGGTGGCAGGCTGTCGTCCCGTGCGCCTCGTCCTTTTGCGACGCACAACAGAGGCAGGCATTTCCGGGAACCTTGCCGCGACTCGTTGCCTGAGCAGCAGGAACAACTTGACGGCCATCTTGATAAATGTTCCAGTCACGGACCTGCCTGTGCGACCCGTTGCGTGGAGGAAGAGATGAGCTGGAAGACGGGGCTGCTCCTCTTCGCCGTCTGCTGGGCGCTGCAGATCGTCGGGACCATGCTGCAGATGCGCCACTACCGGCGGGTGCTGGGCGCGCTGGAAGCGCGGTGGACCGACGGCTTCATCGGCTCGGGAAGCGCGCGGGCCCGGTTCGGGCGCGGGGCGATCATGATCCTGGTGGTGTCGCCGGCCGGGATCGTGCGCGACGCGCTGGTCATGCAGGGCCGCACCGTGTGGGCGAAGTTCAAGCCGATGCCCGGCCTGGTCGGGATCGACGTCGCGCGATGCCGGGACGGCGGGATCTTCCCCAAGCGCGACGCCCGGCTGGGGCAGGCCTTCGCGCAATGCCTGAAGCAGATCGAGACGGTGTCGGGCTCGCGCCTTGCCCTGCACGCGACCTGACGGAGCCGGACCCATAGAAGCGGCCACAAGGCCGACGGAGGAGGAACACCGACCATGCTGATGCTCTCGCACTTCGCCGAAGGCTTCATCGGCGTCTTCAACGAAGGCGGCAGGACGTTTGTCGCGTTCGTCACCGGCATCCTGCCGACGCTGATCGTGCTGCTGACCGCGGTGTACGCGATCATCGAGCTGGTCGGCGAGAACCGCGTGCACAACCTGGCGCGCTTCGCCGGACGCTACGCGCTGACCCGCTACACCGTGCTTCCGGTGCTGTCGATGTTCTTCCTGACCAACCCGATGGCGTACACCTTTGGCGTGTTCATCGAGGAAAAGCACAAGCCGGCGTTCTACGACTCCGCGGTGTCGTTCTGCCATCCGATCACCGGGCTGTTCCCGCACGGCAACTCGAGCGAGCTGTTCGTCTGGCTCGGCGTCGCGCATGGGCTGACGCGCCTGCACCTGCCGCTCGGGCCGCTGGCGGTGCGCTACTTCATCGCCGGCCTCGTGGTCATCCTGCTGCGCGGCATCGTCACCGAGCGGATCACCCTGTTCTTCGCCAGGCGCCAGGGCGTCACCTTCTGAGGCGTCACCTTCTGATCTTCGGTTGACACGGCCAACGAGGCGCAGACCTCGGCCAGCGCATGGGGACGAACATGGATCAGGGATCCGACTTGAGCCGCACCGGAGCCTTCAGGGCGGTCCGGGTGGAGCGCGGCAGCCAGGGCTGGGGCGGCCCGCTGGTGATCCTGCCGACCAAGGAGCGCGACAAGATCGTCGCCGTGACCGGCGGCGGCATCCCGCCGGTGGCGCAGCGGCTGGCCGAGCTGACCGGCGCCACCGCGGTCGACGGGTTCCGGTCGCCGCCGCTGGAAAGCGAGATCGCCGCGGTGGTGATCGATTGCGGCGGCACCGCGCGCTGCGGCGTGTACCCGCGCAAGCGCCTGCCGACGGTCAACCTCACCTCGGTCGGGCAGTCCGGGCCGCTGGCGCAGTTCATCACCGAGGACATCTACGTGTCCGGCGTGAAGCCGGAGAACCTGATCCCGGTGGACGGCGAGGCAACCGCGACGGCCGTGGGCAAGCAGGCCGGGCCACCGGCCGGGATCAGCTCGCCGTTCAACAAGACGCCGGCCGCACCGGCGGTGCCGATACCCATGGATGGCGGGTTCACCGGCCTCATCGCCCGGATCGGCCGCGTCATGGGCGGCGTGGTCAACGTTTTGTTCCAGAGCGGACGGCGCGCGATCGACCAGGTGCTGCGCACCATCCTGCCGTTCATGGCGTTCGTCACCATGCTGATCGGCGTGATCAACGCGACCGGGCTCGGCTCGGTGATCGCCCACGTGCTCACCCCGCTCGGCGGCAGCCTGCCCGGGCTGCTGGTGCTGTCGGTGGTGTGCGGGCTGCCGTTCCTGTCGCCAGTGCTCGGCCCGGGGGCGGTGATCGCGCAGGTGATCGGCGTGCTGATCGGCCAGCAGATCGGCGACGGCACCATCGCGCCGCAGTTCGCGCTGCCGGCGCTGTTCGCCTTCGACACGCAGGTCGGCTGCGACTTCGTCCCCGTGGGGCTGGCGCTCGGCGAGGCCAAGCCGGAAACGATCCGGATCGGCGTGCCGGCGGTGCTGATCAGCCGACAGGCGACCGGTCCGATCGCGGTGGTGATCGCCTGGCTGCTGAGCTTCGGCCTGTACTGACGGGATCGCTGCGCCATGACGACGCTGTACCGGACCACGATCCGCGACGTGGGCGTGGAAGCGCCGGACCTGCTCGACCAGGGCATCCTGATCCTGTTCGCGGCCGGCGCGCCGCCGGAGCTGGCGGAGGTGTCGGTGCTGCACGATGTCGACGCGGCGGCGGCAGCGGCCGCACCGGCGCCGGGCGACGCGGTGCGGATCGGCGACGACCGGTTCCGGATCACCGCGGTCGGCGACACCGCCTGGCAGAAGGTGTCGGAGATCGGCCACGTGGTGTTCTCGTTCAACGGCGCCGCGGTCGCCGAGCGGCCAGGGGAGATCTGCGTCGAGCCGGCAGCGCCAGAGCGGCTGCAAACGCTGCTGCAACCAGGGGTCACGCTGGAAGTGATCGGGGCGCGCTAGAACCCGGCCGACGCCGACGTGTGGTCGAAGGAGGACGGGATGATCCTGGAGCAGCGCGTGACGGTGATGCTGGAGGAAGGGCTGCACGCCCGTCCGGCGGCGCGCCTGGCACAGATGGCGAAGACCTTCGCGTCGCAGGTCGAGATCGTGAAGGGGGACCGCACGGCCAACGCCAAGAGCACCGTCAAGATCATGCTGCTGACGGTGAAGGAGGGCGAGGAGATCCTGCTCCGGGCGGACGGCGACGACGCACCGGCGGCGATGTCGGAGCTGTGCGCCTTTCTCGGCGGCGGCGGGGTGGACGGAACGGCGGCGCAGGCCGAGGGCAAGGCCGAACCGGTGGCCGAAGCGGTGCCCGGACCTGCCGAGGGCGGACGGATCACCGGCGTCTGCGGCAGCGAGGGCGTGGCGGTGGGACCGGCCTTCGTCTACCTGCCGGATCGGACCGTGCCGGCGCCGCGCCGGATCGTGCCTTCCGAGGTGGAGGCCGAGCTGCTGCGGTTCCGCAACGCGGTTCTGACGCTGTGCCGCGCCCTCGACGAGGCGACGGTCCAGGAGGCGGACGGCGCCGCTGCCGACGCCCAGGTCTTCGCGGCGATCAGGGAGCTGGCCCAGGACGTCGAGCTGGTGGGCCCGATCGAGCAAAGGATCAGCGCCTGCCAGGACGCGGCGTCGGCGACCTTCGACGTGGGCCTCGCCCTGGCCGATCGGTTCGCCGGGATCTACGACGCGTATTTCCGCACCCGCGCCGACGACCTGCGCGGCATCACCCGCCGGCTCGGCGACATCCTGCTGGGCCGGCGCGACGTCGACCTCGGCGCGTTCTCCGAGCCGTCGATCCTGGTCGCCGGCGAGCTGTCGGCGCTGGACCTGGCGCGGCTGCCGATGCACCTGGTGACGGGGCTGCTGACCACCGAGGGCGGTCCCACCTCCCACGTCGCGATCATCGCCCGCGCGTTCGGCGTCCCGGCGGTGGTGGGCGCGCGGGTGGGCGTGGAGGCGCTGCGCGCGGTGCGCAGCCTGGCACTGGACGGGACGGCGGGCTACGCGATCGCCGATCCCGACGCGGACACGGAGGCGCGTTTCGGGCAGCAGAAGGCGAAGGCCGACGAGGCGCGGCAGGCGGTCGAGCGCTTCGCCCATGTCGAGCCGCGGACGCGGGACGGGCGGCTGATCGAGGTCGCCGCCAACATCGGCTCGGCCGCCGAGGTGGACGCGGCGCTGTCGTCCGGGGCAATGGGCGTCGGCCTGTTCAGGACCGAGTTCATGTTCATGCGCGGCGCGAGCCTGCCGAGCGAGCAGGAGCAGTACCGCACCTATGCCAAGGTGCTGGAAGCGTTCGCGCCCAGGCCGGTGGTGATCCGGACGCTCGACATCGGCGGCGACAAGCCGCTGTCCGGCGTCGCCGGGGAGGCCGAGGCCAACCCGTTCCTGGGCTGGCGCGGCATACGCATGTGCCTCGACCAGCCAAACCTATTCGACCCGCAGCTGCGGGCGCTGCTGCGTGCCGCCGTGCACGGCCGGCTGCGGATCATGTTCCCGATGATCAGCGACATCTCGGAGGTGCTGGCGGCCAAGGCGAGCCTGGCGGCCTGCCGGGCGGCGCTGGAGGCGGAAGGGCAGGACACCGGGCCGGTGGAGGTCGGCATCATGATCGAGACGCCGGCGGCCGCACTCTGCGCCCGGGAGCTCGCCGGGCACGTCGACTTCTTCTCGATCGGCACCAACGACCTGACCCAGTACACCATGGCCGCGGACCGGACCAACGCCCGGCTCGCCCGGCTGAACCGGGCGGACCATCCCGCCGTGCTGCGGATGATCGAGCTGGCCTGCGCGGGGGCGCTGGAGGCCGGCATCTGGGTGGGCGTGTGCGGGGAG
>CAXTOD010000123.1:0-8292 GCA_964245705.1 uncultured Acetobacteraceae bacterium | reverse complement strand
CCACGCCGTCGCGGTAGCCGCGGAACACGATGTCGCCGCCGTCGCCGGCCACCGCCGGACGCACCCGGGTGTCGAGCAGCTCCTTGATCTGGTCGACGATCTCCTGGTCCTCCGGCAGCACGTCCTCGTCCGCGGCCGAAGCCTCGCCCTCGATCACCGGGCGTCCCGACACGAACTGGTCCACCACCACCGACAGCACCAGCGGCTTGAGCGCGCTCCAGGACACGTCCTCGGACTTGGTGACGGCGATGAAGTCGCCGCCCAGGAACACGCGCGACACCCCGTCCTGGGCGAACAGCGCTGCCGCCAGCGGGGAGCGGACAGCGCTCTCGACCGAGGTGAAGTCCGCGGTGCCGCTGGCCATCACCGGCTGCCCGGGCAGGAACTTCAGCGTCGCGGGGTTCGGGGTGTCCTCGGTCTCGATGAACATGTGCGGCGATCCTGGGTTCTGGTGCGATCGAGGACGGTCCGGCCGCCTGCCTGGAGGGAGGCAAGGGCCGGCCGGGTCCCGGTTCCGTCACATGTGGCAAGACCGCCCCGCGAGGCAAGGGGCGGCGCCGGGACCGCCGACGGCACGGAGTTTCCGGTTGACAGGCGGGCGTCGGGTCTGGCCATCCATGGCAGGTGGGCGTGGGAGCGGAATCCGGCCTGCGGCAAGGGTTTGAACGGACAGGCTGGTGCGGTACATGAGCAGGAACTCCCTTCGCGCCGTGCTGGCGCTGCTGTCCCTGCCGCTGGCTGCGACCGCCGGGACGCCGGCGCGTGCGGACGGGATCGCCTTCGTGCTGAACTCCGCCGACGCCTCGATCAGCGAGTTCGACACCGCCACCCTGCACGAGATCCGCCGCCTGCCGGTGCTGCGCGAGCCGCACCACATGGCGACCACGCCGGACGGCAAGTCGCTGGTGGTCGGCGACACCGCCGGTAACGCCGCCTTCTTCCTCGACGCCCGGACCGGCCTGATGCAGCGCCGGGTGCCGATGAGCGACCCGTACCAGCTGCAGTACAGCCCGAACGGCCGGCTGCTCACCGTGGCCGGGCTGGCGCGCGACCAGGTCGACATCTACGACGCGGCGACGCTGGCGCTGCTGCACCGCGTCCCGGCCCGCTCCATGCCGAGCCACATCAACTATTCCCCGGACTCGGCCACGGTGTACGTGAGCCTGCAGGACACCGGCCACCTCATCGCCATCGACACCGCGAGCGGCCGGGTGCTGTGGGACATGCCCGTCGGCAAGACCCCCGCCGGCGTGCTGTGGCACAATGGCAAACTGCTGGTCGGGCTGATGGGCGCCACCTACGTCGCCGAGGTCGACCCGGCGGACGGGCACGTCGACCGGAAGATCGAGATGGCGCCCGGCCCGCACAACCTGTTCGTCGAGCCGAGCCGGCGCCTGCTCTACGTGACCTGCCGCGTGTCGGGCACCATCCAGCAGCTGGACTGGGACAGCCTGGCGATCCTCAAGAGCTTCCACATCCCGGGCGGCCCGGACGACATCGTCATTGCCCCGGACGGCAAGCTGTGGGCGACGCTGCGCTGGCGGCAGAAGGTGGCGATCATCGACCCGGCGACGGCGGCGGTCACCTTTCTGCCGACGGGGCGCAGCCCGCACGGGATCTGGCTCAACACGACGCAGGCGCCGCGCCAGCTCAGCATGCGGTGAGGCGGAACGCCGCCGCCGCGTCAGCGGCGCGCGCCGCCGGTTCCGGGCTGGGGCCGTTCCGCCCGCATCTTCAAGGCGGCGTTCATCCCGTCGAAGCCTGAGCGCAGGGCGTCCGTGTCGAGACACCATACGGCGACGCCACGAAGGTGCTCGCCCTGCGTCATCGCCGTGCCGCCCGCGGTCGGCCGGAGCAGGACGTAGTGCTCCGCGTCGAGCAGGCCGGGCACGGCAAGCCGACCGAGCCAGCGCAGCTCGCGATCCGGCCGCACCACCAGCAGCCTTGGCCGGAACACGATACGGTCGTTGCCGTCGATCTCGACGTGCTCGATTACGGTCCCGGGCGCCAGATGACCCACCAGACGCATGTGCGGGTTCCACAGCGGATAGGCGGCGGTATCGGCAAGCACTGCCCACACGCGCGAGGGTGGCGCTGCAATGTCGACCGCCGAGAGAATGTCGCGGCGTGGTGGGAACGCAAACACCGTGACCAGCAGGAGCAGGATCACGGCGCCAAGCAGTCGCGTTGGTGACGAAGGGATCCGCACGGAGCGGATCCCTTCTGCCCGCCTCAGAAGTGGGCGCGCACCGAGAAGGTGATGGACGCCGGCTCACCCGGCAGGCCGTCGTCGAACAGTGGGCTGCAGCCGTAGTTGCTGATCGGCTGATTGGCGAATCCTGGCCTCTTGTCGTTGGCCGGGAACTTGCCGCAGGAGGCCGGGCTGATCTGGTTGTAGAAGTACTGGAAGTACCCCTGGTTGAAGATGTTCTGCACGTTCAGGTCGAAGTCGAGCGACTTGAGCGGGCCGGCATAGGCGCTGCGGATCGGCATCTTGTAGTTCAGGTCGAGGTTGAAGATCGCGAACGGCGAGATGCCGCCGCCGTTCTCGTTGGTGAAGGTCTGGCCCGCCGTGGCGTTGTAGTAGTTGTAGGAACCGAAGGCGCCGTTCACGCCCGGGATCGCACCAAGGTTGGTGAAGCCCTGGCCGTCGATGGTGGTGTACTGGTGGCCGGTATACTGGCCTTCGAAGCGGACGTTCAGCTCGTCCTCTGGCAGGAACAGGCTGCGGTGGTCGTAGTCGACGCCGAAGGTCGAGATCCAGTCCGGGATACCGGAGATGTGGTCGCCGCGGATGGCGAGGCCGAACTGGTCCTCCTGCACGGTGACGGACGCGAGCGAGGTCGCGAGGTACTTGGCCAGCGTGTAGGACACGTTGCCGAACAGCTGCCAGCGCGGGGTGAGCTGGTAAATGGCAGACGCCTCGAAGCCCTTGAACTCGCGCTGCCCGTCGTTGGTATAGATCTCGTCGCCAGTGAAGGGCCCCGACTGGAACTGGAAGAAGCCGAAGTCACGCGTGACGTGCTGATAGAAGTAGTCGAGGTTCAGGCTGAGGTTCCTGCGGTTGTACTTCACGCCAAACTCGTACATGTGCACGATCGAGGCGTTTGGCGGTCCGGCACCCGGGATCGAGTTCGGACCGTAGTCGCCGATCGGGGCAAAGATGGCGGACTCACCGAAGCTCGCGTAGAGCGACACGCCGCGCGCCGCGGGCAGGATCCGGTCCAGGTCGTAGTCGACGTTGACGAACGGCAGCCAAGTGCGGTCCCACTTGTGGGTCTTGTACTGTCCGTACGCGTCGCCGTACTCCTGGGCGTAGGCGCTGGCTGCAGTCGCAGCACTCGGCGTGCCGTTGAAGATGTAGCTGCCGTCCAGGCTGCTGTCGCTGGTCTGCAGCGTGAAGCCCGGCGTCACGTGCAGGGTATTGTGCAGCAGGTCGATCTTGTCCTGGAGGTACGGCTCGTAGATCGTCCGCTGCTGCCCGCCATCGTAGCCGGCGATCAGGTTCTGCTGCGTGTGCGCGAACTCCGAGGTCGTGCCTAGATATTCCTGCGGGTTATTCGTCGTCTCCTTGGCAATGATCGCGCCGACATGAATGGTGTTGTCGATGCCGAAGATCTGCGGCGGCGTGATGCTGATGCGCGGCTGGATGCCGTACGTGTCGTTATGCTGGCGGATATACTCAGAGTTGTAACCGCACGGGCTGACCTGACCTGCCGCGGCGAAGCTGTTCGTCACGCTGGCCGGGCAGTTCGTGAGCTGGTTCGGGTTGTAAGGGTAGGCGGTCGGCTCGTAGAAAACGTTGCCGAACCCGTAATCGCCCTGCTCGCCGAAGCCGGCGGGCACCTGGACGAACGGGTTGGCGCCGTTCACCGCGGCCGAGCCGGGACCACCGTTCGGGGCGAACAGGGTCGGATTGGCGTAGTCCTGGGTGTAGCTGTCGGAATACAGGTAGAACGCAGTCAGGCCTGCGCTGACGTAGTCGTTGATGTAGGTGTCGTTCTTCAGGATCAGGGTGAAGTAGTCGTTGTTTTGCCGGAAGAACTCCTGGCTGGGACTGTAGTTGCTGAAGTAGCCGTTCTGCTGCAGGTAGGGCAGCGGCACCGGCTCCGGCGTGATCAGCGCGTTGGCGGTGTTGTAGATCGTGGTCAGCTGGAACAGCGACTGGCCCTGGTTGTAGGGCTTGTCGAAGGCGAACTCCATGTTGTTGTAGCGCGCCGGCGTGTAGTCGATGTAGCCCGACGTCTGCAGGTTCGAGTACTTGACCATCATCTTCGGAGCGTCGACGCCGGTGCCGAGCGGGCCGTCGATCCGGCCGGAATTGACGTCGAAGCCCTCGTTGAAGGTCTTAAACGAGCCGACGGAGCCGAACAGATCCACGCCTGCCTTGTTCTCGGGCCGCAGGCTCGTATAGGCGACGGTGCCGCCGATGGTGCCGAAGGTGCTCTTGTCCGGAAAGGCGACGCCCGGATAGATCGATACGCCGCTGATCTGGTCCAGGTTGAAGTGCGAGCCGACGATGTCGGTAAGGAACGAACCGGACCCGCCGCTCAGCAGGTCCTGGGTCGGCACGCCGTCCAGGGTGGTGGCGACCTCAAGGCCGCGGATGCCGCGGATGGTGAGCACCGGCTCGTTGTCGCCAATACCCTGCTGGTAGACGTTCACGGAGGGAGCTTGGCGCAGCAGCGTCGACACGCTGCCCTGCACGCCGACCTGGGAGATCGCTGCGGTACCGAGCTCGGTGACGGCGCTGGGCGCGTCCTTCTCGCGCAACAGGCGCTTCTGCGCCCGCACTGTGATGCTTTCGCTGTTGCCGGGCGTGTTGCCGTTCTGCGTCGGCGGCGCCTGGTTGCCGGTGTTGGCCGGGATCCCGGACGGAACGCTCTGCGCCGGCACCTGCGCACGCACCGCGGCATTCGACAGCGTCAGGACAATGGCGGTGGCACCCAGGAGGGCGTGCTTGCGGTTGAACGGGTTGGAGTCACGCACGGCCAAGTCTCCCGAGAACGATCTGCTGGATCCGTCCTAGTAGAAACTTGATGCCTTTGGGACTGGTTGTTGCCGAAACCTTGAGGAATGGCGTCATTCGCGATCGAACTGTAGCCGATATAACACGGCATTGTTACATCCATCCCGCGCTGCCTGCGATGCGTGCGCCTTGAAGCCTTGTTGCCGTTAAAATGATCGTTTTAGATCGAGGCACAGAGGAGCGGCCGCTGTCACCGCCACTGGCGTCGCGGGTTCGAGCCTAGGTCCCGAGCGGCAGGAGGCCGGTCAGGACCCAGGCAGGCGCATGACTGACCTAACGCCGGCCGATCTGCAGGATCCAGAGGTGCGCCATGTCGGCGGCGCCGTCGGTGCCGCCGACGGTCTGCAGCGTGCGAATCGCGTCCGGCTTCAGGCCGGCATCCATCTGCGCCAAGCCGAGATGCAGCCGGGCATCGTCGACCGAGACCAGCCCGCCCTTGGCGATGCCGGCCTGCATCAGCGCCAGGCCCTGCGTCGCCTGGCCCGCGTCGACGGCGTTGTATCCGACCGCGACCAGCGCGTTGCCGTCCGGCGCCGCCTTCGCGGCAGCCTCGTCGGAGGCAAGGCTCGCCTTCTTCGCCGCCGCGGTCTGGTCGATCAGCGCCCGGAGCCGCGCCTCGCGCGGCGCGCCGGAGTCGCGGCCGAGCGCCCCGCTGGCATAGCCCGCCGCCATCACCTTCTGCGCCTGCATCGGGAAGCCCTGCTGCACCGCGAGCTCGGCCATGTCCATGAAGTCGGCGGTCGAGGTCAGCAGCCCCACCGCGAGGCGGATGCGGTCGACGTCGTACTGCAGGCGCTCGGGCACGTTCGGGTTGGTGCGCAGGCCCTGCATCAGGTTCGCCCAGTAGTCCGGCTTCGGATAGTACTGCACCAGCTTGACCATGGTGCCGTTGAAGCCGTTCAGGTCGCGCGACTGCTGCTGCACCGCGGCCAGCAGCTGCAGCTGGTTCTCAGTCGGCTTCTGGCCCGCCCGCTCCTCCATCGCGATCTGGCGCGCCTGCGCCTGCGCCGCGTGCGGATAGTCCTTCAGCAGGTAGTAGGACTGGATCAGCAGCGTGTGCATCTGCGGGTCGTTGCCGCCCGCCTTGAAGTACCGTTCCAGCGCCGTGACCGTGCGGGCGTAGTCGTGCGCGGTGTAGGCGAGGCCGGCTTCCGCCATCAGCAGCCTGGTCTTCTCAGAGGCCGGCGTGCGCGGGCTGGCGATCAGCGCGTCGTCGGCGCCGATCGAGGCCGCCACGTCGCCGGAGGACTGGGCCACCGCGGCCCGCATCTGGTCGATCACGTAGATCTCGTCGGGCGTCTTGCCCGGCACCGCGTCGGCCGCGTTCACGTCGCGCACGGCACCGGCGAAGTCGCGCTTGCGCAGCGCCACCTGTGCGGCCTGCAGCGGCTTGCCGACCTGCGGGCGCAGCGGGTCCGCCCGCCCCGGAACGGGCGCCAGGACCACGCCGGCGAGAACGGCGGGCAGGACGGCGTGGAGAAGGCGAGGCGTCATGTGCATGTCACTTCGGTTGCCTATTGGCCCATGAACTGTTCGTTGCCGACGATGCCGAGCTTGGTCATGCCCAGGCGCTGCGCGTCGGCCAGGACGTGCGCGACGTACTTGTAGTTCGCGAGCTTGTTCGGCCGCAGGTGGATTTCCGGCTGGTCCGGCAGCGCGGCCGCGGTGGCGAAGTGCGACAGCAGCGCGCTCTCGTCGGGGATCTGCTCGCCGTTCCACGAGATGGTGCCATCGAAGTCGACGTCGATCGTCACCACCGTGGGCGGCGTCGGCGGCGGCGGCGGGTTGCCCTGCGGCAGGTCGAGCTTCACCGCGTGGGTCTGGATCGGGATGGTGATGATCAGCATGATCAGCAGCACCAGCATCACGTCGATCAGCGGCGTGGTGTTGACGTCGACCATCACCTCCGGGTCGCCGCCGGAGGAGCTTTCGTTGCCGACATTCATGGACATGGCGGTGGGTTCCTGGTTGCGCGCACGCCGGCGGGGACGAGGCTTGCGGCAGGATGACGGAAGGAC
Source organism: uncultured Acetobacteraceae bacterium (assembly GCA_964245705.1). GTDB lineage: Bacteria > Pseudomonadota > Alphaproteobacteria > Acetobacterales > Acetobacteraceae > Lichenicola. The sequence continues at coordinate 1,245 of CAXTOD010000123.1, read as the reverse complement.
GCGGGCCGGGAATCGATCCCGACCCGCGCCGTCAGGCTCGGATCAGCCGCCGTGCGGCGGCGGCTGGGTGATGAAGCCGACCTTCGAGATGCCGGCCTGCTGGCAGGCATACACCACCTTGCCGACGCTCTCGTAGCGCGACTGGGCGTCGCCGCGGATCTGCACCTCCGGCTGCGGCTGCTTCACCGCCACCGCTTCCAGGCGGGCCAGCAGGTCGTGCATGTCCTTGACCGGCACCGTGTCCCAGAAGATCTGCCCGGCCTCGTTCACCGCGATGGTGATGTTCTGCGGCTTGGTCTGGAACGGCTGGTTCGCGTCCTTGGGCAGGTTGACCTTCACCGTGTGGGTGACCACGGGGATGGTGATCAGGAAGATGATCAGCAGCACCAGCATCACGTCGACCAGCGGCGTGGTGTTGATGGTCGAGACGACCTCGTCCTCGTCGTCCGGCGAGCCGACGTTCATGCTCATGGATCAGGCGACCCGCGTCACGCCGGCGGTGGCGGCCATCGGCGCGTTGGTGGCGGTGGGCAGGGTCTGGGTGCCGACGCGCACGCCGCCGAGCAGGATGGAATGCAGGTCGGACGAGAAGTTGCGCACCCGCTCCACCGCGCCCTTGTTGCGGCGAACCAGCCAGTTGTAGCCGAGCACCGCCGGCACAGCCGTGGCGAGGCCGATCGCGGTCATGATCAACGCCTCGCCGACCGGGCCCGCCACCTTGTCGATCGAGGCCTGGCCGGCGATGCCGATCGCGGTCAGCGCGTGGTAGATGCCCCAGACGGTGCCGAACAGGCCGACGAAGGGCGCGGTGGAGCCGACGGTGGCGAGGAACGCCAGGCCGCCCTGCAGGCGCGACTGGATGGTCTCGACCGCACGCTGGATCGACATGGTGACCCACTCGTTCAGGTCGATGCTCTGGGTCAGCGTGCCCTCGTGGTGTTCGGTGGCGGCCAGCCCGGTGTCGGCGATGTAGCGGAACGGCGACGAGGTCTTCAGCGACTTGGCACCCTCGGCCACGGTCGGCTTGGTCCAGAAGTCCTTGGCCGCGGTGCGGCTGGCCGAGAACAGGCGCGCCTGCTCGAAGTACTTGGTGATCATGATGTACCAGGTGCCGAGCGACATGATCACCAGGATGATCAGCACGCCGCGCGAGATGAAGTCGCCACCCTTCCACAGCGCGTCCAGGCCGTACGGGTTGGACACCTGCGCGGTGGGCGTCGCGGCGTGCTGATCATCCTGGTGATC
>CAXTOD010000122.1:0-8320 GCA_964245705.1 uncultured Acetobacteraceae bacterium | reverse complement strand
GTAGAAGGGCTGCCCGGCGTCGCTGCGGCGCAGCCGCCAGCGGCCCGCGCCGCCGACGGCCTTGGACAGGGTGGCGGCCGGCTGCAGCAGCGTCACGACCTCGGTCAGGGGATCGATCATTCGGACTCCCGCCAATCAGAACCGGACGGCCGAAGATGGGAAGTCCGGCGCCGGCATGCCACGTCTGGAGCAGGTCCAACGACGGGAAACAAGACCATGCAGACAGTCCTCATCACCGGCTGCTCGTCCGGCTTCGGCCTGGACACGGCCCGCCACTTCCTCGACCGCGGCTGGACGGTGGTCGCCACCATGCGCACGCCCCGCCAGGACGTGCTGCCGCCTTCGGAGCGCCTCCGCCTGCTGCCGCTCGACGTGACGGACCCGGACAGCATCGGGCAGGCGGTGACGGCGGCGGGGCCGATCGACGTCCTCGTCAACAACGCGGGGATCGGGTGGCTCAACGCGCTGGAGGGCACGTCGATGGCGGCGGCGCGCGAGCTGTTCGAGACCAACACGCTGGGAACGATGGCGATGACCCAGGCGGTGCTGCCGCAGATGCGCGAGCGCCGCGCCGGCGTGATCGTCAACGTGTCGTCCAGCGTGACGCTGCGGCCGCTGCCGCTGCTGTCGGTGTACACGGGCAGCAAGGCGGCGGTGAACGCGTTCACCGAGTCGCTGGCGCTGGAGCTGGAGCCGTTCGAGGTGCGCGTGCGGCTGGTGTTGCCGGGGCGGGCGCCGGACACGGCCTTCGGCGACAATGCCCGGTCGCGCATGCAGGACGGTTTTCCCGACGCCTACGGCGACCTGGTGCAGCGGGTGCTCGGGGGAATGCAGAAAGGCGGCCCGGTCACGCACGCCTCCGACGTGGCGGAGGCGGTGTGGCGGGCGGCGACCGATCCGTCCTGCCCGATGCGGCTTCCCGCGGGGGCCGATGCCGTGGCGGCGGCCGGGTGACGGTGACCGCAACCCCCGCCGCCCCGATACCGGTGGAGCAGCCATGGAGACGCCGTTCATGACCCATAAACAACATCCGATCGGGAGCCCGTTCACAGCCGCCTCGACTGCCGACGAGGTGCTCGCCGGCATCGACCTGACGGGGCGGAACGCGGTCGTCACCGGCGGACATGCCGGCATCGGCCTGGAGGTCACCCGGGCGCTCGCCAGGGCCGGGGCGTCGGTCACGGTCGGCGCGCGCGATCCCGACCGTGCCGCAGGCGCGCTCGCCGGGGTCGGGCGGGTCGCGGTCGGGCGGCTCGCCCTGGTCGATCCGGGGTCGGTCGAGGCCTTTGCGGCCGGCTGGCTCGACGGGCCCCGTCCGCTGCACATCCTGGTCAACAACGCGGGCGCGTCGGGCGGGCCGGAGCGGGACGCGCGCGGCTACGAGACGCAGTTCGCGACCAACCATCTCGGCCACTTCCAGCTGACGACGGCGCTCCTGCCGGCGCTGCGGGCGGCGCGCGGGGCGCGGGTCGTCAACGTGTCGTCCGGGGCGCAGCGCTTCGGCAGGATCCGGTGGGACGATCCGAACTTCGCCGACGGCTACAATTCGGGCGCGGCCTACAGCCAGTCGAAGCTGGCCAACGTGCTGTTCGCGGTCGAGCTGGACCGGCGCTGGGCGGCGGACGGCATCCGGGGCTACGCCGCGCATCCGGGCGTGGTCGCCGGCACGAAGCTGAACAGCTCGGTGGGTGACGCGGCACTCAGGCGGATGGGGCTGATCGACGAGGGCGGCCGGCCGGTCATCGACCCGGCGGTCGGCAAGAAGACGCCGGAACAGGGCGCCAGCACGGTGGTGTTCGCGGCGGCGAGCCCGCTCCTGGCCGGCATCGGCGGCGTCTACCTCAAGGACAACGACGTCTCGCCGTTGGACGACGCGCCGAGGCAGCTTTCCGCCGACTGCATCCCGGCGGAGGTCACGTCCCACGCGATCGATCCGGAGGCTGCGGCGCGGCTGTGGGCGTTGAGCAAGCGCCTACTTGAGGCGTGATGCGAGCGCGGCGGGCGGACGCTCCGGTCATCGCGTTCCCGGCGCCATGCGCGTCGGCACCGGCGCGTTGCACAGGTCGAGGGCGCCGGCCGGCCTGACGAAGAACGGGTCGCGCCGGTTCGCGCGTGCGTCCAGGACCGCCGCGAACGCCGGCGAGTCGGGCCGCATGGTTTCCGGCAGGAGCCGCTCCCGTGGCGGCAGGTCGGAGGCGACGCGGACGGTGCGGATCGGCACGCGCTGCCCGGGATCGGCGTAGAAGCCGAGCGGCGCCGTTCCGCGGGGCAGCGCCGACAGGGTGTCCATCCCGTCCAGCACCCGTCCGACCAGCGCGATGTTGCGGTCCAGCTGGCGCGGCGCCTGGCCGTTCACGGCGTAGAGCTCTTCTCCGGTTCCGGTGTCGGGCGGCAGGTTGCGGCCGACGCCGACCATGCCGTAGCAGTGCGCCAGCCAGGCCTGCGTCCCGTCGGTGCCGACTGGCCAGCCGTCGGCGAAGCCGGCCCTGGCCGCGTACGCGTCCGGATGGCCGAAGGGTTGCAGCGCGAGGCCTGCGGCCGGACGGTCGTACTCCGGCGGCGGATGGGCCACCACGCCCGCCGGCAGCGGCTGGCCTTCCGGCATGCGCGCCCACTGCACCACGTAGTCGTCCTGCACGCGCACGATGCTGGCGCCGTCCCACCAGCCGGCACGGGCCAGGGCGCGGATGTTGGCGACGTGCACGGGCGCGAACTCCGGCGCCAGCTGGATCACCACCCGCTGGCCGCCGCCCAGCGTCATCACCAGCAGGTTTTCAGGCGCCACCGCCTGCCAGGCGGTGGCCGGCGCGGCGGCGATGATCTGGTTCGGGGCCGGGACGGCCGGCGCGGCGCCGCCCAGCAGCGGCAGCAGGACGAGGACGGACGGGATCGAGACGCGGCGCATGCGGTCAAGGTGCCACGGCACATCCCGGTCCGGAAGCAGGTCGATCCGGCGGCGATCGGTCGATCGGAGCGCTGCCGGACCGCTGCAGCCCGGCATCATCACGCGTCACCGGGAGCACGCCGCGCTTGGCCACAGCTCGTCCGTCGGCGCTGCGGCAGGAGGGCGACGCCATGGAGCGGCCAGGCTCCGTGGAGGCAGAAGCGGACGCTTGCTCTCCCGGCGGCACGGACGGCCGGCGCGGCATCGACACGTCGGGCGGCGACATACGCTTGGACCGGAGCCCGGCATCGCGCAGGATCGGGGCGACGCCCGAATGCATCGCGACGTGCAGGGGAGCCCGCCCCGGAGCACGACGCTCCGGGATGTCACGAAATTGACCCTGAACGAGCAAGTCGTGTCTTTCCACCACGTCCTGATACGGGCCTCGTCCCCCTGGACGACAGGAAGGCGACGGACACCATGCAGCAGGTTGCAGTCATCACCGGAGGGAGTGCCGGGATCGGACGTGCCACCGCGCGCGCCCTGGTCGAGCGCGGATATGCGGTCGGGCTCATCGCCCGCGGCGCCGAGCGCCTGGAGCAGGCCCGGACAGAACTCGAACAGAAGGGCGGCCGCGTGCACGTGGTGGTGGCCGACGTGGCGGACGCGGACGCGGTGGACCAGGCGGCGACCGGGATCGAGGCGGCGCTCGGTCCGATCACGCTGTGGATCAACAACGCCATGGCGACGGTGTACAGCCCGATCGGCAAGATGGATGCGGCCGAGCTGAAGCGGGTCACGGAGGTGACCTATCTCGGCGCCGTCAACGGCACCCTGACCGCGCTCAGGCACATGCAGGGCGGGACGGTCGTCCAGGTCAGCTCGGTGCTGGCGTGGCGGGCGATCCCGATCCAGGGCGCCTATTGCGGCGCCAAGTTCGCGCTGCGCGGCTTCACCGAGTCGCTGCGGGCGGAACTGATCCACGACAGGAGCCCGCTGCACCTGACCATGGTGCACCTGCCGGCGATCAACACGCCGCAGTTCGACTGGGCCCGGAACAAGACCGGGCAGAAGCCGATGGCGCCCAGCCCCTACCAGCCGGAGGTGGCGGCGGACGCGATCGTCTATGCCGCGACGCACAAGCGACGCGACGTGTTCGTCGGCTCGTCCACGCCGCCGACCATCGTCGCGGCACGGCTGGCACCCGGCCTGGTCGACCAGCTCCTGGCGCGGAGGGGCTACTCGTCGCAGCTCAGCGCCCTGCCGGTGCCGCCGGGCGACGGCAACCTGTTCGAACCCGCCCCCGGAAGCGGCCAGGCCGCGCGGGGCAGCTTCGACGCGCAGGCGAAGGACCGGCGCGACATCTACACCAGCCGCCAGGGCGACGTGGTCGCCGCCGGCCTGCTGCTCGTCGGCGCCATCAGCCTGCAGATGCTGGCCGCCTCGCCGCTGGTGGCCGGACCGGCGCTGGTGGCGCGCGCGATGCTCAGGCGGGCGTCCCGCTGACGGGGCGGCGCGGCCGCCTGCCGATCCGGCCGCTCAACGCTTCTTCAGCTCGTCCGGCTTGTGGACCGCCGCCTTCCCGGTCTTGTCGCTCTTGACCACGACCTGCGGCGCCTCCTTCGAGGCGTGCGCGGTGTGGCCTTTGATCCTGGTGGTGCCGGTCACGACCTTCTCGACCGTGCCCTCGACCTGCCCCTGGGCGGCATCCCACTTGACCTTGTCACCCTTCTTCGGGGGCGAAGCCATGTCGATCTCCTTGTGAACCGGACCGTCAACATTTCCTGCCCGCGAAGGTTCGCGGCGGCCGCGATGCGGGGACCGTCCGCCGCAGGATCGCGAACGTGCACCGAAGGGAGGCGGAGGTGTCGGCCACCGCCCGAAGCGGGCGACGGGGCGGACGCGGCATAGCGAGGGCCGCCACCGGGTCGGCTGCGATGGGCGGCGGATCGAGGCCGTCAGGGGGCGCGGAACGCTGTCCCGGCCGTGTCCGACGGATCACCCGGTCGCCTCGCCCGGGATCGCGCACGGGAGCGCGCGCGAGCCGTCCCGTGCCGAACGGCCAGCGTTCCCGGCCTCGATCCGCAGCCGCATTTGCGGCGCCACGTCGACGTCGCGAAGGGCGGCCAGCCGGCCGGCCGGAGCCCGCCCGCGTGGCGCAGGGCCGGGCTGCCGGAACCTTGCCCCGCCTCCGCTCCTCTATGCCCTGTTCGATCGAGGAGAACCCCATGGACCAGGACAAGACCGCCAAGCTGTGGTCGATGATGAAGGACGCGAAGGTCGCCATGCTCACCACCGACGACGGCGAGCACCTGCGGGCCCGGCCGATGGCGGCCAGCCAGAAGGAGTTCGACGGCACGCTGTGGTTCTTCACCCGCAGGAGCGCGCCCAAGGTGGACGAGGTGGAGACCGAGCACCGGGTCGGCGTCACCTATGCCGATCCGGGCGGGCAGAACTACGTGTCGCTGTCCGGCCGAGCCACGCTGGTGCAGGACAGGGCGGCGATCGACGCGCACTGGAGCGACATCCTCACGACCTGGTTCCCGAACGGCAAGGACGACCCGGACGTGGCGCTGCTCCGGGTCGACGTGTCCGAGGCGGAGTACTGGGACGCGCCGAACTCGGCGATGGTGCACGCCTACGGCTACCTGAAGGCCAAGCTCACCGGCACCGCGCCCAAGGGCGGCGACAACGAGAAGGTGCACCTGGGCTGACCGTTCGGGCGGCTTTGACGGCGCACCGTCGGAGCCGCTACACCACGCGGTGATGGTCCCTTCGAAGGAAGGGTGAAAAGGGAAGACGGTGCGGGCGCTGGCCCAAAACCGTCGCTGCCCCCGCAACTGTAGGCGGTGAGCGGCCCGCGCACAGTCACTGGCGGCCACATGGCCGTCGGGAAGGCGGTCGGGCCGCGTGGACCACGCCGGGCAACCGGTTCGGGTCCGGATCCGCGAGCCAGGAGACCTGCCATCGCACCGCGGCCGCAGGGCCGTCCCATCCGTGCGGTCCGGCGGGGTGCCCGGGACGCGGCGATACGCCTCGTATCGGCTGCCGTGCCCGCACGGCGGCGGATCCAAGCCCCCGTGCCTGCTGCCCGGATGGTCCGGGCGGCGCCGTCCACACCGGGGGTGCTTGTGCTCGAACCCGAGATCGTCCTGCCAGGAACCGTCCTGACCGTCTGCACCACCTGCCGCATGGGTGCCGCGAAACGCGAGGGCGTGCCGGTTGCGGGCCAAGTGCTGCACGACCGCCTGTCGGCGCTGCTGGCGCAGGGCGATGGGAGCCCGCTGCGCCTGCAGGGCGTCGAATGCCTGGCGGTGTGCAACGACGGCTGCGCCGCCGCCATCAGCCAGCCCGGCAAGTGGTCCTACCTGCTCGGCCGGCTGAACCCGGACAAGGCGGCCGACCTGCTCGCATTTGCCGGCAGCTACCGGCTGTCGCGCACCGGGACCGTGATGCCGTCGAAGCGGGCGGCCTCGCTCACCGACATGGTTCTGGGGCGGATCCCGACCCTGGCCGGGGAGACGGCCGCGTGAACGCCGTGCCGCCCGCGCCGGGCCGCGCTCCGGTCGCCGCGCTGGGCAAGGTTCCGGCGACGATCGTCACCGGCTTCCTCGGCGCGGGGAAGACCACGCTGCTGCGCCACATGCTGGCTTATGCCGGCGGGCGGCGCATCGCCGTGATCGTCAACGAGTTCGGCACGCTGGGCATCGATGGCGAAACGCTGCGCGCCTGCGGGATTCCAGGTTGCGCGGACGAGGACATCGTCGAGCTGTCCAACGGCTGTTTGTGCTGCACCGTCGCCGACGACTTCCTGCCGACCATCGAGGCGCTGCTGGACCGTCCGAACCCGCCCGAGCACATCGTCATCGAGACGTCCGGGCTGGCCCTGCCGAAGCCGCTGCTCAAGGCGTTCGGCTGGCCGTCCATCCGGACGCGGGTCACGGTGGATGGCGTGGTCGCGGTGGTGGACGCGCCTGCGGTCGCGGCCGGGCGCTTTGCCGACGATCCGGAGGCGGTGGCCGCCCAGCGCGCCGCGGACGGGGCGCTCGACCACGACAACCCGCTGGCGGAGGTGTACGAGGACCAGCTCCTGTGCGCCGACCTGGTGGTGCTGAACAAGGCGGACCTGCTGGGCGAGCCGGAGCTTGCGGCCCTGGAAGCGGCGATCGCCGGGCAGATCCCGCGCGCGGTCAAGCTGCTGCGCACCACCGAGGGGCGGCTCGATCCTGCGGTGCTGCTAGGCCTCGAAGCCCGCGCCGAGGACGACCTCAAGGGGCGCCCGTCGCACCACGACGCGGCGGACGGGGCGCACGAGCACGACGATTTCGAGACCTTCGTGATCCCGCTTCCGCCGGTCTCGGACGCGGACGCGCTGCTGGGTCGTCTCCTGGCGGCCGCGACGGCGCACGACGTGCTGCGGATGAAGGGGTTCGTCGCGCTCGAAGGGAGGCCGATGCGGCTCGCGGTGCAGGGGGTCGGCGCCCGGTTCCGGCACCAGTTCGACCGGGCCTGGGCGCCAAACGAGGACCGCACCGGAGCCGTCGTGGTGATCGGGCGCGCCGGGCTGGACCGCGCGGCGATCGCGGCGATCGTCCAGGGCGGATAGGAGGAGCGGCGCGGATGCACCTCCTGGTCCGCGAAACGCGCAGCCTCGACGAGCAGGCGGACGCCGACGACCTCGGCCACGCGCCCGCCGACATCCTGGCGCTGTCGTTCTCCGACAGCGACCTGTCCGGACTCGCCGCCGCCTGGGAGGCGATGCCGGCGGCGGGGCGGCCGTCGCTTCGGCTGGCCAGCCTGGCCCGTTTGCGGCACCCGATGTCGGTCGACCTTTATGCCGAGAACACGGTGTCCGGCTCGCGCTGCGTGCTGGTGCGGCTGCTGGGCGGGCTGGACTATTGGCGCTACGGGGCCGAGGAGCTGGCCGCCGCCTGCCGCCGCCATGCCATTCCGCTGGTCCTCGTGCCGGGGGATGCGCGCGACGATCCGCGGCTGGCGGAGCTGTCGACCGTGCCGGCGCCGGTGCTGTGCCGGCTCGATGGCTTCCTGCGCCATGGCGGGCCAGGCAACCTCGCGGGCGCGCTGTCCCTGCTCGGCCACCTAGCCGGGCGCGGGCCGGATGACGGGGCGTATCCGGTGCCGGTCCGCACCGCCGGCATCCACCGCACCAGTCTGGCCGACGACCGGCCGCGGGCCGCGGTGCTGTTCTACCGCTCGCACCTCCTGGCGGACGACGTGGCGCCGTTCGAGGCGCTGGCGGACGCGCTGGAGGCGCGCGGGCTGGCGCCGGAGCTGATCTACGCCTCGTCGCTGAAGGATCCGGAGGCGGCCGACTTCGTGGCCGGCCGGCTGCGCGCGACGCGGCCGGCGGTGGTGCTGAACGCCCTGTTCTTTTCCGCGCGACGCGACGAGGCGCCCTCGCCGCTCGACGCCGCC
>CAXTOD010000121.1:0-8351 GCA_964245705.1 uncultured Acetobacteraceae bacterium | reverse complement strand
GCGCTGGGCGCAGTGGCCGGCACCGGGGCGGCGCTCGGCGGGGTGTTCGCCTGGCGCCGGAAGCAGGACAAGGAGCCGCCCCTGGGCGACACCAGCGGACGCGGCGAGCCGGGCACGCCGCCGAGCCCGCAGGCGGCCGCCAAGGGGTTCGAGACCGAGGACATGAGCGGCGCGCTGATGGGCCTGCTGGCGGTCGGGCTCGGCGTGGCGATCGCGGTCTCGATCTGGCTCATGGTGGTGATGCTGCACGGCTTCCAGGCCGGCCGCGAGGCGGCGCCGCCCTTGACCGCGCAGCAGCAGGCCGACCCGCCGCCGCCGCTGCCGCGTCTGCAGCCGAGACCCTGGCACGACCTCGCCGACCTGCAGCACAGCGAACTCGGCCGGCTCGACCGCTACGGCTGGGTCGATGCGCAGCACCGGCGCGCGCGGATCCCGATCGGGGTCGCGATGGGCCGCACCGTCGGCCAGTCGCTGGATCCGGCGCCGGGGGCAGCGCCATGAACGGCAAGGACGTCAACCCGGGCGACTTCCCGCTGGCGCTGTGGCCGCCCTCGGCCTCGAACGAGGCGGTGCAGTCGGACCACCTGATCCTCGGCTTCACCGTGCTGACGCTGCTGCTGACGGTGCCGATCTTCCTCGCCATCGCCTGGTTCGCGGTGCACTTCCGTGCCGGCAAGGACGTGCACCGCGAGTATTCGGACAACCGCAACCGGATGCTCGAGGTGAGCTGGATGCTCATCCCGTTCCTGCTGACGCTGATCTTCTTCTACTGGGGTGCCAAGCTGTTCGACATCCACAAGCATCCGCCGCGCAACGCGCTCCGGATCGAGGCGATCGGGCGGCAATGGATGTGGAAGTTCCAGCACCCGGGCGGCCAGGCGGAGATCAACGACCTCCATGTGCCGAGCGGCGAGCCGGTGATGATCGACATGATATCGCAGGACGTGATCCACTCGCTCTACCTGCCGGCGCTGCGCGTGCAGATGGAAACGCTACCCGGGCGCTACACGCAGCTGTGGTTCACCGCCAACAGGACCGGGACGTTCCGGCTGTACTGCTCGGAATACTGCGGCACGGACCATTCGCGGATGGGCGGGCTGCTGTTCATCATGAGCCCGGCCGACTACGCGCAATGGCTGCGGCAAAGCGGCACGGCGATCTCGCTCGCCTCGCAGGGGCGGGCGCTGTTCTCGTCGTACGGCTGCAGCGGGTGCCATGGCGCCGGCTCCGCGGTGCGGGCGCCGTCCCTGGCCGGGCTCTACGGCAGCCCCGTGCCGATGCTGGCCGGCGGCACCATCATTGCCGATGCCGGCTACATCCACGACAAGATCCTTGATCCGGACCGCAACCTGATCGCCGGCTACAAGCAGGTCATGCCGGCCTTCAAGGGGGTGATCCCGGAGGACAGGATCGTGCTGCTCACCGCCTACATCAAGTCGCTCGCTTCCGACGGCCAGGGAGGCGATCAAGGGGGCGGCCAAGGCCAGGAGCCGCAGCGCTCGACGGTATCGGAGAAGACGCCATGACGCCGCCGGACACCCTGCTTGGCAACATCGAGTCCGCGCTGCGCGAGCCGCATCCGGGCCGAATCACCATCGACCGTGAGCCGGACTACCTCCATGACGAGCACACGCTGTGGTCCTGGCTCACCACCACCGACCACAAGCGGATCGGCATCCTGTACCTGCTGAGCATCACCGCCTTCTTCATCGTCGGCGCGTTCGCCGCCGGGCTGATCCGGCTGTCGCTGGTGGTGCCGAACGGGCAGATCTTCTCCAACGATACCTACAACAAGCTGTTCACCATCCATGGGGTGGTGATGATCTGGTTCTTCCTGATCCCGTCGATCCCGGCCACGTTCGGCAACTTCATCATGCCGATCATGATCGGCGCCAAGGACGTGGCATTCCCGCGCCTCAACCGCACCAGCTGGTACATCTTCGTCAGCGCGTCGCTGTTCACCCTGTTCACGGTGGTGGCCGGCGGCGTGGACACCGGCTGGACGTTCTATGCGCCGTTCTCCACCACCTTCTCGAACACCTGGGTGGTGCCGGCGCTGCTGGGCGTGATCGTGGTCGGGTTCTCGTCGATCCTGACCGGGCTCAACTTCATCGTCACCATCCACACCATGCGGGCTCCGGGCATGACCTGGTTCCGCATGCCGATCTTCGTCTGGACCATGTACGCGGTCAGCCTGATCTTCCTGCTGGCGACGCCGGTGATCACCATGGCGCTGATCCTGCTGGTGATGGAGCGCGTGTTCCACATCGGCGTGTTCGACCCGGCGCTGGGCGGCGATCCGGTGCTGTTCGAGCACCTGTTCTGGTTCTATTCGCATCCGGCGGTGTACATCATGGTGTTGCCGGGCATGGGCGTGATCAGCGAGATCGTGCCGGTGTTCGCGCAGAAGCGGCTGTTCGGCTACCGCTTCGTCGCCTACGCCTCGATCGGGCTGGCCTCGCTGACCTTCTTCGTGTGGGGGCACCACATGTTCGTCAACGGCGAAAGCGAGACCTCGGCGCTGGTGTTCTCGGTGCTGTCGTTCGCGGTCGCGGTGCCGTCGGCGGTGAAGGTGTACAACTGGACCGCCACCATCTACAAAGGCACGCTCCGGCTCGACACGCCGATGCTGTACGCGATGGGCTATATCGGGCTGTTCGTGGTGGGGGGCTTGACCGGGCTGTTCCTGGCCACGCTCGCGGTCGACGAGCACGTGCACGACACCTACTTCGTGGTGGCGCACTTCCACTACATCATGGTCGGTGGGACGGCGCTCGCCTTTCTCGGCGGGCTGCACTACTGGTGGCCGAAGTTCACCGGGCGGCTGTATCCGGAAGCCTGGGGGCGGCTGTCGGCGTTCCTGATCTTCATTGGCTTCAACGCGACCTTCGCACCGCAGTTCGTGCTGGGCTATCTCGGGATGCCGCGGCGCTACCACAACTATCCGCCCGAGTTCCAGCTGCTCAACATCCTGAGCTCGTCCGGCAGCCTGGTGCTGGCGCTGGGGTACGTGTTCCCGATGGTCTACCTGGGCTGGTCGCTGCGGTACGGCGCCAAGGCGCCACCCAACCCGTGGAACGCCAAGGGGCTGGAATGGACCACCGCCTCGCCGCCGCCGAAGCACAACTTCGAGACGCCGCCGACGGTGGACTTCCCGCCCTACGACTACAGCCGTCGCGAGACGCGGGTGTGAGTGCCGCCGTCGGGATCGAGCGCGAGGAGCACTTCACCACCGACGGCCAGCAGACTCACGCGGCCAAGTTCGGCATGTGGTGCTGGCTGCTGACCGAGCTGCTGCTATTCGCCGGCCTGTTCCTGTGCGCGCTGGTCATCCGCATCATGCACCCGGCGAGCGTCACCGCGACGGCGACGCACCTGAAGTTCTGGATCGGCGCCACCAACACGGCGGTGCTGATCGCGTCGAGCTTCACCATGTCGGGGGCGATCGAGCTGTCGCGGATCGGCTGGCAGCGTGGTACCGTGCGCTTCATGCTGGCGACCGCGGCGCTCGGCACGCTGTTCCTGATCCTGAAGGGCTACGAGTACTACCAGGACTTCGACGAGCACATGATGCCGTTCCTGCACGGGCGGCGCTACGCGCTGGCGCAGGACCCATCGACGATCCTGTTCACCGACCTGTACTACGTCACCACCGGCCTGCACGGGCTGCACCTGACCACCGGCGTGTCCATCCTGCTGGTCATGGCGTGGATGGCGAGCCGTCCGGGCTTCCTGCAGCGGCACCAGAACCGGATCGAGATCTTCGGGTTGTACTGGCACTTCATCGACCTGGTGTGGATCATCGTGTTTCCCGTGCTCTACGTGCTGAACCGCTGATGGCCCGGCCGGTCCTGCGCGTCCCCGGCCTGTCCGACGCGGACAGGCGCGTGCTGCGGCAGCGGCTGCGCACGCCGCTGCTCACCCTCCTGGCGCTGTTGCTGTTGCTCGGCGTGAACGTGGTGCTGGGCGCGTGGCTGCCGTTCCGTCAGGTTTGGATGGTCGAGGCGGCGGTGGCGCTGGCGATGGTGGCGATCGTGCTGTGGACGTCGATGGAGCTGCCGCAGGAACCGCCGATCATCCGCTTCTTCGCGCTGATCGGCTTCTTCTGGGTGGCGATCCTGTTCACCATGACCCTGGTGGACTACCTGACGCGGTAGGTTCAAGGACGCGATCCGCCACGGGCTGCGGGCCGGCGGCCTCCAGGGCCTTCAGGAGGTCGGCCTTCAGGCCGCCGCCCGACTTGTTCAGCGCGCTCGACACCGTGATGAACCGCGGCGCGTCGAGGTCATTGGGCGGGTTGGCCAGGAAGCGCTCGATCATGGAGCAGACGACCAGGTCCGGGCGGACCAGGTCGATCAGCTCCGCGTCCAGCGCCGCCTGGTGAGCCAGCACGACGGTGCCGAAACGCTCGGCGAAGAACTGCCACCAGACGTTGAAGACAAAGGAGTCGCAGAACACCAGCACCCGGCCGGTCCGGGTCGGATTGGAGTACACGCGGCAATGCCCGCGGTTGTGGACGTGGTTGTCCAGCAGCAGCCTGCCCTTGTGGTGATGCAGGCCGCAGGCGAGGCGGCTGTCGAACACCGCCGGCTGGAACGCCATGCCCCAGTCGGTGAGGCACAGCTTGTGCAGCAGGTACATCTCCTCCCGGTTGAAGCCCGCCGCGTCGGCGAGTCCACGCACCCGAAGTTCCGCCACGAGGATGTTGAACGCCAGCGCGGCTCCAAAGCCGTTCCAGTATGCCGTGGTGCGGTCGTAAAGATCGCAGTCTGCGTCCAGCGCCGCCTGGTGGAGCTGATCCTCCAGCACCACCAGGGTTTGGGACAGGCCGCTGCGGTCGGCGATGTCCGAGAGCAGGCGGACCGGGCGCCTGTCGGAGAACGGGATTTGGGGGATCAGGTGCCTGTACACGGTCTCCTTGTTCGGGATGACCACGGTCACGATCGGAGCACCGATTCTTTCTGCCAGTTCCGAGCGGAACCGGATGTTGGCCTGCCAGGTGCGTTCGGTCGCATCGTTCAGCGTGAACAGGCCCTGATGCTGATCCAGGACCCTGTTGGATCCCTTGCGGAAGAATATGAACCCGTTATCGGCCAGGAGCAGGTCGGCTTCCGTCCAGGATGACGCCGCCTTGTCGAGGTTCCTCAGCGCCTCGCTCGCCTCGACGTCCAGCCGTGCGGACACCTGGCTCCCGTCCGCGTAGGCGACGACGTACTCCGCCCGCCGCAGCAGGATGCCGAGAAAGGCCCTCGGCATCTCGGCCACGACCTCGGCCGTCACCAGGATCGGAAGGTTCGCGGCGGTTCTGGCGGGCCTTGCGATCTTCGAGGACAGGACGATCACGACCTGGTTGACCCGGACGGACAGGCTGTAGGGAGCCGCACCGTTCGGGCTGTCCGACATGCCGAACTGCAGGGTCTTCTCGACCAGCGAGATCACCGCGACCTTCATTGTTCCGCTTCCTGATCTTCTGTTGGCGTGCTCAGGTCATGCTGCGCGCGTGGTACTGGCGGACCTTTTCCGACAGGTAGCCCTCGCCCTTCTCCAGGTACAGCTCGTAGTCCCTCTTCCAGTGGCTTCCGAGGCTGTTCGAGCCGTTGAAGGCCTGGAGCGCCTTTCCGCCGTTCACGATCTTCTTCCGGACGTGCTCGATGCTGCGGACCGGGAAGTGCCGCAGCACCAGCCCCTGCTCCGCACCGACGATCAGCTGCTCGACGTCGGTCACGGCCTTGGAGCAGTAGTGGTTGCCCTGCTCCAGATACGCCTCGGTCGAATAGCGGAAGGCGACCTTCCTGACCGTGTTCCTGTGGAAGGTCTCGTAGTGGTCGAAATGCCGAAGGAAGTCCATGTCGGGATCGAGACGCTGATGCGGGAACGAGCTCGACGCGTTGCAGAAGCAATAGGACAGCATCCGCTTGTTTCCGCTGTCCGGACCGTTGATGATTGCGAACAGGTCGAAGGACGGGTCGCTCGCGTACAGCATCTCGTCGGCATCGAGCGCGAACACCCATTCGACCGGATGTCCCATGCCCTGCAGCACCGTCACCGCCATCCTGGCTACCGCCATGGTCTTCGCGGCCTGGAAGTAGCCGACGACCGGATCGCTGACGACGTAGACGATGCAGTCGGCGCGGTCGGCGGCGAAACGGTCGATCTCCTGCCTCGTGGCGTCCGAGCTGTTGTTGTCGGCGATCGCGTAGAAGCGGAAGCCGCTCAGGTAGGACGACTCCAGGCTCTCGTAGATGACGTCGGCTTCGTCCTTGACCAGCGAGATCCGCACCGCGTTGGGCAGCGGGCGGCCGACAGGCGTCGTGTTGCGCAGGAGTGCCGCCTGCAGCTCCGCGGCCGACGGTCCGTTCACGACGGTCCGGAGGTCGCTGTTCAGCTTGACGATGTTGTCGTATTCCTCCTCCGACACGCGGCCCCGGCACTCGCGGCCCGCCATCTCGATGTCTTCCAGGCACGATGGATGATCGTTGCGCTGCTGCTTCAGCTTCACGCTCAGGTAGTAGGGCCAGAAGTTGTGCCGGGCCACGCCCATCGCGTCCCGGTACCAGATCAGGGCGTCCTGCCAATCGCCGCGCTTCTGCGCCAGCTTTCCCGCCTCAAGAAAGGCCTCGATCCGGTCGGGATGGTCCGCGGCCAGCGCCTTGAAGCGCTCCATCGCCACATCCAGCTGACCGTCGTCCCGAAGCGTCAACGCGTCCCTCAAGGCGGGCACATAATCCATCAGTTCTGTTCCCCGGTCGGCTTGCTTGATCATCATGAGGTCGCAACGGACCATCCGCCTGCGGGTCGCTGCTCCGCGTGGCGGCAACCGGTCCCGACAGGCTGGAACCGGTCGCTTGATGGGCGAAAGGCTGTTCCCGCGCTGCAAGCCCGTGCGGACCGCACGGTGGTTGCGGACCGGTGGATGACACGGGGCTCGGCCTGCATGGGATCGCTCGTGGCTCCGGATCGGGTCGGTCGCATCAGCGGAACAGGGCGTCCGGCAGCCAGGACCGGTGCGCCTCGAGCAGGTCGTCGACCAGCCGGGTGATCTGCTCGGGATCGAGCTCGGCGGCGGTGTGCGGGTCGAGCATCGCGGCGTGGTAGACGTGCTCGCGCCGGCCGGTCAGCGCCGCCTCCACCGCCAGCGCCTGCACCGACACGTTGGTCTGCATCAGGCAGGCGAGCTGCAGCGGCAGCCGCCCCACCCGCACCGGATGCAGTCCGGTGCCGTCCACGAGGCAGGGCACCTCGACGCAGGCCTCGGGCGGCAGGTTGTCGATCAGGCCGGCGTTGGGCACGTTGCCGTAGACCACGGCCGGAACGCCGGTCTCGATCGCGTTGATGATCCGGCCGCCATACTCGTGGCTCGGCACCACCGCGATCGGCTGGCCCGGATCCTGCAGAGCCCGTCCCTGCTCGGTCCAGGCGGCGACCTGCTGCTCGCAGCGGCGGGGGTACTCGTCGAGCGGGATGTTGAGGCGCTCGATCAGGTCGGAACGGTCGCGCTTGATGTACCAGGGCACGTACTCGGCGAAGTGCTCGCTCGACTCCGTCACGAAGTAGCCGAAACGGTCGAGCACGTCGTAGCGGACCCGGTTGTGCGGCGGCATCCGCCGCTCGGCGCTCACCTCGCGTATGCGGGGATACAGGTCCTCGCCGCTGGCGGAGAAGCGCAGGTAGAACGCCATGTGGTTGATGCCGGCGGCGAGGTAGTCGATCCGTTCCACCGGCACGCCGACGTCGGCCGCCAGCTCGGCCGCGGTGCCCTGCACGCTGTGGCACAGGCCGATGGTGCGGATCCGGCTGCTCCGCGTCAGCGCCCAGCAGTTCATCGCCATCGGGTTGACGTAGTTGAGGTGCAGGACGTCCGGGCAGCGCCGTTCCATCTCGCGCACCATGCCGGATAGCACCGGGATGGTGCGCAGCGCGCGCATGATGCCGCCGATGCCGAGCGTGTCGCCGATGGTCTGGCGCAGGCCGTAACGGTTGGGGATCTCGAAGTCGGTCACCGTGCAGGGACGGTAGCCGCCGACCTGGATCATGTTGATCGCGTAGTCGGCGCCGTCCAGCGCCTCCCCCAGGTCGGTGGTTGCGGAAACCTGCGCCGGCGCGTCCAGCGCCTGCACGATCCGCCCCGCCACCACCTCGGACACCCGCAGGCGCTCGGGGTCGATGTCGTACAGGCAGATCCGGCTTGCCGACAGGGCCGGCTCGCCCAGGATGTCGCCGAGCAGGTTCTTGGCGAACACGGTGCTGCCGGCGCCGATGAACACGATCCGCGGGCCGACCGCCGCCCGGGCGAACCGCGCTTCCTTGCGCACCGCTTCTCCGCGGGCGAGCGGCTGCCGGTCGGGACGCGG
>CAXTOD010000120.1:7004-8457 GCA_964245705.1 uncultured Acetobacteraceae bacterium | reverse complement strand
GCTTCTATTACGGGCTGTGGCCGCCGGCGCTCGGCACCCGCTACGCCGCCGGCCCCGCGGACGCGGCCTTCGCCTCGGACTTCCAGCCGATGGAGGACAGCGCGGCGTTGCACGGCGCGGTCGCCATCCTGGAGGAGCTGCACGGCGCGCCGCACGGCACCGTGCTGGGCTACCGCGACGCGGCGGGGCGCTGGTCGCCGGTGTTCGCCGACAACCCCCTCGAGCGCGCGCAGCACGAGCGAGCCGCGCATCCGTTCCAGCAGGGAGCGCTGGACACCGTGGCCGCCCTGTTCGGCACCGGCCGCGCCGGCACGCTGCGGCTCGACGGGATCACGCCGGACGCGGTGCGGGCCGCCCTGGCTGCCGTGTTCCTGTCCCCGGACGCGCAGGAGCGGGCGGCGCTGGGCGGCCTCGGCCATTGCGCCACCTTCGACCACGCGACCGCGGAACCGGTGGTGCCGGACGGGCCGGCGCCGGACGATCCGGAGCTGCGTCGGGTGGCGTTGCGCGACGGCGGCTGGCAGGTCGGCACCGCGCATCGCTGGCTGGCGCAGGCGGCACCCGGGCGCCGCCCGGCCTTGTCCGCTTCCGTGCAGGAGCACCTGTCCGTGCTCGGGCCCCGGGCGCTGCGCCAGTTCGACTGACCGGCCGGCGATAGGCATGCGCGGTCCGACCGCCTATGCAGGCGCGATGACCTATCCGGCCCACCCCAACAGCATGCAGGGCGTCGGTCCCGGGCCCGGCGGGTCGCGCGTGGCGGTGCTGATGCGCACCCGGGACCGGCCGGTGCTGCTGGCGCGCGCGCTGGCGAGCGTGCTGGCGCAGGAGCACGAGGACTGGCACCTCCTGGTGGTCAACGACGGCGGCGACCCGGCGGCCGTGGACTCCCTGGTCGCGCGCCACGACACCGGCTTCGACGGCCGGGTCGCCGTGCTGCACCATCCGCGCAGCCTGGGCATGGAGGCCGCCTCCAACGCGGCGCTGGCGGAAGCGGACCGGCACGGCGTGTTCGCCCACGTTGCCGTGCACGATGACGACGACACCTGGCACCCCGCGTTCCTCCGACGCACCACCGGCTTCCTCGCCCTGCCCGGGAACGCCGACAAGGCGGCGGTGCTGACGCACTGGACCGTGGTCCGCGAGCGCCTCCAGGCGGACGGGGTGGTCGAGGACGGGCGCGACCCCGGGCCGTTCGACGCCTCGGCGGTCGAGCTCGGCGCGGTGCTGGCGCGCAACCGCTACCCGCCGATCAGCCTGCTGCTGCGCCGCGCCGCCGTGGACGCGGCCGGCCCCTTCAACGCGGCGATGCCGGTGCTGGGCGACTGGGACTACAACCTGCGCGTGCTGCTGCTGGGCGACATCGGCGTGGTGCCGGAGCGGCTAGCGTTCTACCACCGGCGCGTGGCCTCCGACGGGACGCCGCGCTACGCCAACACGGCTGCGGACCGGCACG
>CAXTOD010000120.1:0-6994 GCA_964245705.1 uncultured Acetobacteraceae bacterium | reverse complement strand
CCGCCGCCTACCGCAACAGCCGGCTGCGCGCGCTCGCCGCCACCGATCCGGCCGCCTTGTCGCTGGTCCAGGTGCTCGGGCTGCAGTCGGAGCTGTATCACGAGCAGGCCGAGCTGCAGCACACCCGCATCCTGGCCAACCTCGACCGCAACGGGCTGTGGGGCCATGCGCGGCACGAGGACCTGCAGGAACGGCTGGTGCGGGCGGAAGCGACGCTCGAACGGATCGAGGCGCAGCTGTCGCGGCTGCAGGCAGGACCGGCGCCGGCGTGGCGGCGGCTGGCGCGCCGCCTGCGCCACGGGCTCCGCAACGGGCCGGGCCGCCGCGCCGATTGACCATGGCGCTCCGTGCTCCTCATAACACCGGCTCCGCACGAGACCCGGCGCCGCGACCGTGCGGACCCCCAGCCAAGAACGGCATCATGACCGACGACTACCGCGACACCGTGTTCCTGCCGCGCACCGGCTTTCCCATGCGCGGCGACCTGCCGACCCGGGAGCCGGCGACCCTGGCCCGCTGGGAGCGGATCGGGCTCGACGGGATGCTGCAGGACGCCGCTGCCGGGCGTCCGCCGTTCGTGCTGCATGACGGGCCGCCCTACGCCAACGGGCACCTCCACATCGGCCACGCCCTGAACAAGATCCTGAAGGACGTGGTCAACCGCGCCCGTCGCATGAGCAGGTACGCCGTGCGCTACGTGCCGGGCTGGGACTGCCACGGCCTGCCGATCGAGTGGCGCATCGAGGAGGAGTACCGCAAGGCCGGGCGCGACAAGGACCAGGTGCCGGTGCTGCAGTTCCGCGCCGAGTGCCGCGCCTACGCGCAGAAATGGCTGGACATCCAGGCGGACGAGTTCCGCCGTCTCGGCGTGCAGGGCGAGTGGGCCCGCCGCTACGCCACCATGGACTACGCGTCCGAGGCGGCGATCGTGGCCGAGATCGGCAAGTTCCTGCAGGCCGGCACCCTGTATCGCGGCCTGCGCCCGGTGATGTGGAGCCCGGTGGAGAAGACCGCGCTGGCCGAGGCCGAGATCGAGTACCACGACCACGCCTCGACCGCGATCTTCGTGGCCTTCCCGGTGGTGCGGGACCCGACCCCGGCGCAGGCGCTGGACGGGGTGTCGGCGGCGATCTGGACCACCACGCCCTGGACGGTTCCCGCCAACCGCGCGATCGCGTTCGGGCCCACCATCACCTATGCGGTGATCCGCGTCGACGAGACGGACACCGGCGACCGCGCCGGCCTGCAGCCGGGCGCAAAGCTCCTGGTGGCGGAAGCGCTGATCGCCTCCTTCGCCGCCTCCGCCGGCATCATGCAGCACCACGTGCTCTATACCCTGCCCGGCGAGGCGCTGGAGGGCGCGGTCTGCGCCCACCCTTTGCGCGGCCTGCCCGCCTATGACGGCGGCTACGACCACGACGTGCCGATGCTGGCCGGCGACTTCGTCACCACCGAGGCCGGCACCGGGCTGGTGCACATGGCGCCGGCGCACGGCGAGGACGACTTCGCCCTGTGCGTGGCGCAGGGCATCCCGGTGGCGGAAACGGTGGAAGGCGACGGGCGCTACGCGTCCTCCGTGCCGGGCTTCGCCGGGCTGCACGTGTTCAAGGCGGCGGAACCGGTCTGCGCCGCCCTGCTGCAGGCTCTGGAGGTGTCGCAGGCGGAGGGCGAGCACGGGGTCGCCGGCCTGATCGCCCGCGAGGAGATCGTGCACTCGTACCCGCACAGCTGGCGCTCGCGCGCGCCGGTGATCTTCCGCGCCACCCCGCAATGGTTCATCCGCATGGATGCCGGCCCGGACGACGATGGGGACGAGGGCATACGGGTCCAGGCGCTGGCAGCGCTGGAGGACGTCTCCTTCGTGCCGCCGCAGGCGCGCAACCGCCTGACCGCCATGGTGGCCGGCCGTCCCGACTGGTGCATCAGCCGGCAGCGCGCCTGGGGCGTGCCGATCGCGGTGTTCGTCGAGCGCCGCACCGGCGAGGTGCTGCGCGACCCGGCGGTGATGGCGCGCGTGGTGGACGCGTTCCGGTCCGAGGGCGCCGACAGCTGGTATGCCTCGCCGCCGGGGCGCTTCCTGGGTCCCGACCGCGATCCGGAGCAGTACGAGCAGGTGTTCGACATCGTCGACGTGTGGTTCGAAAGCGGCTCCACCCACGCCTTCGTGCTGGACCGTGACGGCACGCCGTTCCCCGCCGACCTGTACCTCGAAGGCTCCGACCAGCATCGCGGCTGGTTCCAGTCCAGCCTGCTGGAATCCGTCGGCACCCGCGGCACGGCGCCCTTCCGGGCGGTGGTCACCAACGGCTTCGTGCTCGACGAGCAGGGCCGCAAGATGAGCAAGTCGCTCGGCAACGTCGTGGCTCCCAAGGCGGTCAGCGAGACGCTCGGCGCCGACATCCTGCGCCTGTGGGTGATGAACTCCGACACCGACGACGACCTGCGCATCGGCCCGGAGATCCTGAAGCAGCAGGGCGAGCTGTATCGCCGCCTGCGCAACACCCTGCGCTGGCTGCTGGGCGCGCTGGACGGCTTCACCGAGGCCGAACGGGTGCCGCACCGGGAGATGCCGGAGCTGGAGCGCTGGGTGCTGCACCGCCTGTCCGAGTTCGGGCAGGCGATCGCGCGCGCGGTCGAGACGCACCAGTGGGTCGGGCTGTACCCGGCGCTGCACGGGTTCTGCGCCGCCGACCTGTCCGCGTTCTACTTCGACGTGCGCAAGGACGCGCTGTACTGCGACGCCCCGGACAGCCTGCGCCGGCGCGCCGCCCGCACCGTGCTGGACCACCTGCACCGCTGCCTCGCCACCTGGCTGGCGCCGGTGCTGGTGTTCACCGCCGAGGAAGCCTGGACCGCGCGGTTCGGCGAGACCGACAGCGTGCACCTGCAGGCGTTCCCGCCCCTGCCGCCGGACTGGCACGACCCGCAGCTCGGCGAGCGCTGGCTGCGGCTGCGCGCGGTGCGCCGCTTGGTGACCACCGCAATCGAGGCGGCGCGGCGCGACGGGATGGTCGGCTCGTCGCTGCAGGCTTCGGTGCTGCTGCCGCTGTCCGAGGCCGAGGCGGGCGAGTTCGCCGCCGTCGACTGGGAGGAGCTGGCGATCGTGTCCCGGGTCGCGGTGGAGGTCGATCCCGGTTCGCGAACACTGTTCACGGACCAGCCCGGCGATGCCGGTCCGGCGGTGCACGGCATCCCCGTGGTGACGGCGGCGCCGGGGCGGAAATGCCTGCGCTGCTGGCGCGTGCTGGAGGAGGTCGGGCAGGCGCACGCCCATCCGGCCCTGTGCCTGCGCTGCGCCGATGCGGTGGAACGGGCCGCGGCGTGAGCGAGGCCGGCATGTCCATCCGGAGGACGACGGTCCGGCCGGGCCGGTTCCTGCCGCTCGGGCTCGGGCTGGCGCTGCTGGTGCTCGCGGCGGACCAGGGCAGCAAGTGGTGGATCCTCCGGCGGCTCGACCTGCCGGACCGGCGCTTCGTCACCGTGCTGCCGGTGCTCGACTTCGAGATGGTGTGGAACCACGCTGTCACGTTCGGGCTGCTGGGCGGGGTCGGCGGCGCCGGCCGCTTCGTGTTCAGCGCGATCGCGGTCGTGGTGGTGGCGCTGCTGCTGGGATGGATGCGCCGCACGCCGAAGCCTTGGGTGGCGGCAGCACTCGGCGCCATCGTCGGGGGCGCGATCGGCAACGTGATCGACCGGCTGCGGTACGGCGCGGTGGTGGACTTCATCCACGCCCATCTCGGCCGGCTGTCCTGGGACTACATCTTCAACGTGGGCGACGCCGCGATCGTGTGCGGGGTTATCGTGCTGCTGGGCGACAGCCTGCTGGACCGCAGGGCCGCGCCGCGCGCCTGACCAGGCGCCGGCCCGGTCAGGGCCCGGCGCGATAGCGGCGCATCTTGTTGCGGCTGCCGCAGGTCCGCATCGCGCACCAGGTCTTCGTCGTCGCCTTCGAGCCGTCGAAGAACGAGGCACGGCAGCTCGGCTCCCGGCACAGCTTGAACCGCCGCCACGCGCCCGCCTGCATCGCCTCCAGCGCCAGGACCAGGAGCGGCGCCACCGGGTCGTCGATGCCGCCCGGGACCAGCCGGGGCACGCCGTGCCCGTCCAGGCGCGGCCGTATGTCGTGCTCGACCACCAGCCGGTTCAGCTCCGCCCGCGGCGCGTCCATCGCCTCGTCGATGCCGCTGTTCGCTGCCTGCAGCGAACGCAGTGCCGCATGCAGCCGAATCGCGCCGGGACGCGCGGTGCCCGCCGCGCCGGCCGCTGCCCTCGGCGGCATGCGGCTGGCCCAGCGGGCCCACGCCTCGGGACCGGCGTCGAAATCGTGCCACAGGAACGACTCCAGCCTCCGCCATCGTTTCGGGGTTGTCGCGCCGTATTCCGGCATGATCGTCCAGGCTTGGCATGGCAAACGTTACCGTTGAAAACCTTTAGAAGGTAACGAGATCGAGGGCAACGCCATGTGTTCGGCATCCGTCGGACGCAGAACGGTCGTGTCCGGGCTGCCGGCGCGTCCCGCCGGCGCGGGGCGGCTTTCGGCCCAGGCAGGGAGCACGCCGATGTCCGACGCGCCGTTCGCGGTCGCCTTCGACCCCGCCCTGCGCAGCGACCTGCGCCGTCGCCTGGCCGACACGCGCTGGAGCGACGCCGTCGCCGCGGACTGGAGCGACGGCACCGACAAGGGGTTCCTCCAGGCGCTGACGCGTCGCTGGCGCACGGCCTACGACTTCGACGCCGCCGAGCGGCGGATGAACGCGCTGCCGCAATACCGCGCCTCGGTCGACGGCTTCGGGATCCACTACGTCCGGCTGCAGGGGGTCGGGCCGCGTCCGAAGCCGCTGCTGCTGATGAACGGCTGGCCGTCGAGCTTTGTCGAGTATCGCCGCCTGGCGCCGATGCTGGCCGACCCCGCAGCGTTCGGCGGCTCGGCCGATGACGCGTTCGAGGTGGTGATGCCGGCCCTGCCCGGGTTCGGCTACTCCGACCGCCCGACGCGGCCGGCGCAGGTCTGGGCCGAGGACGTGTTCCACCGGCTGATGACCGGGCATCTCGGCCACGCGCGCTACCTGGCGTCCGGCACCGACATCGGCGCCGGGGTGGCGACGCGCCTGGCCTTGAAGCATCCCGAGGCGCTGCAAGGCATCCACATCTCGGCGGTGGCCGACCCGGTGCTGACCCCCGCCTCGCCGCCGCCGAGCCCGGCCGAGCTCGCCTTCCAGGCGCGCGCCGCGCGATGGGAGGCGGAGGAGGGCGCCTACGAGCACCTGCACTACACCAGGCCGCAAACCCTGGCCTTCGCGCTCGCCGACTCCCCGGTCGGCCTCGCTAGCTGGATCGTGGAGAAGTTCCACGCCTGGAGCGACCACGGCGACAACCTGCTCGACGTGTTCCCGGCCGACATGCTGCTCGACACCCTGATGGTCTACTGGGCGAGCGGGACCATCGGCTCGTCGATGCGCAGCTACTACGAGCACAGCCGTTTTCGGCCGAAGCTCGATCCGGCCGACCGGGTGTCGGTCCCGACCGCGCTGTGCCTGTGGCCGAAGGACCTGGCGGCGCCGCCCCGGGAATGGGCGGAACGGTTGTATGACGTCCGGCAATACGCGGTGCAGGCGCAGGGCGGCCACTTCCCGGCCTGGGAAGCGCCCGACGCCTATGCCCGGGACCTGAGGCGGTTCGCCCGGTCGCTCGACGCGTAGGCCCTCAGGCCATCTGTCCGACAAACAGTTTGCCGGCCGGTCGAACGACCGGGGCGTCCCGCGGTTGAAGCAGTTCCGGACGACACGGCGGCAGGAGAGCGCCCATGGCCCACGTTCCCACTCTCAGCCTGAACCAGGGCGGCGCGATCCCGCAGATCGGCTACGGCGTGTTCAAGGTCGACCCGGCGGAAGCCGAGCGGGCGGTCGGGCTGGCGATCGGCGCCGGCTACCGCTCGATCGACACCGCGCGGATCTACAAGAACGAGGAAGGCGTGGGCGCTGCCATCGCCGGCTCGGGCGTCGACCGCGACTCCCTGTTCGTCACCACCAAGCTGTGGAACGACGACCAGGGCTACGACGAGGCGCTGCGGGCGTTCGACGCCAGCCTCGGCCGCCTCGGGCTCGACACCGTGGACCTTTACCTGATCCACTGGCCGAAGCCGTCGCAGGACAAATATGTCGACAGCTGGCGCGCGCTGGAAAAGCTGCAGCAGGAGGGCCGCGCGAAGGCGATCGGCGTGTCGAACTTCACCATCGCCCACCTCCAGCGGCTGTTGGACGAGACCGGCATCGTGCCGGCGGTCAACCAGATCGAGCTGCATCCGGCGCTGCCGCAGGACGAGCTGCACGCGTTCCACCAGGCGCACAACATCGTCACCGAGGCCTGGAGCCCGCTGGCGCAAGGCGCGCTCGACGCGCCTGTGATCGGGGCCCTGGCGGAGAAGCACGACCGCACGGCGGCGCAGGTGGTGCTGCGCTGGCACATGCAGCGCGGCATCGTCGCCATCCCCAAATCGGTGACGCTGTCGCGGATCGCCGAGAACATCGCCGTGTTCGACTTCGCGCTGGACGACGAGGACATGGAGCGGATGCGCAGCCTCGACACCGGCACCCGGATCGGCCCGGACCCGGAGCGCTTCTGAGCCGGTTCGTTGCGATGCGGCCGGAATGCTTGCCGCCAACCGGGTTCGGGCTTATGAGGCGGGACATGTCCGCCTCCCGGTTCCCCGTTCTTCCGGCTGCCCTGTTGGCCGGTCTCCTGCTGTCCGCCTGCAGCGGCGAGGAGATCGAGCGCGATTTCGGCCTGACCCGCACGGCACCCGACGAGTTCACCGTGACCACCCGCGCGCCGCTGTCCATGCCGCCCAACACCACGGCCCTGGCCACGCCGACGCCGGGCGCCGACCGCCCGCAGGAGCAGAGCACGCAGACCCAGGCGCTGGAAACGCTGGCGCCGAACGTGGCGCTGCAGGGGGCCGGCGGCAGCACCAGCGCCGGGCAGCAGGCGCTGGTGC
>CAXTOD010000119.1:0-8462 GCA_964245705.1 uncultured Acetobacteraceae bacterium | reverse complement strand
GGCCGGAGTCGAGCAGGGTCAGCTCGCCGCGGAACCGGTCGATCACCACCTCGGTGGTATACTTCTCCTGCCCGGACTGGTCGGTCCACTTGCGCGTCTGCAGCGAGCCCTCGACGTAGACCTTCTTGCCCTTGCGGCAGTACCGCTCGACTACGTCGGCGATCCGCTCGTTGAACACCACCACCCGGTGCCACTCGGTCTTCTCCCGGCGCTCGCCCGAGCCCTTGTCGTTCCAGGTCTCGCTGGTCGCCAGGGTGAAGTTGACGATCTTGGTCCCGTTCTGGGCATTCCGGACCTCCGGGTCCTTTCCCAGGTTCCCCACCAGGATCACCTTGTTGACGCTGCCGGCCATCGCAACTTCCTGTCTCGCTCCCGGGCCCGCCCAAGCGCGGCGCCGGCTTCCATCATCTGGGGGTCGCACCCCTTCCTACCCGCCGCACCATGACGGCGGAACACGAACATAGTATGAACAGGAGGAACCGGTTGGCAAAGAGGAGCACGGACATGAGCGCGGCACAGGTCCACGCCAACGCCTCGATCCGTGTCCGCGGCGCCCGCGAGCACAACCTCAAGAACATCGACGTCGACATCCCGCGCGACGCCCTGACGGTGGTGACCGGCCTGTCCGGCTCCGGCAAGTCGTCGCTCGCCTTCGACACCATCTATGCCGAGGGCCAGCGCCGCTACGTCGAGAGCCTGTCCGCCTATGCCAGGCAGTTCCTGGAGCTGATGGGCAAGCCGGACGTCGACTCGATCGAGGGCCTGTCGCCTGCGATCTCCATCGAGCAGAAGACCACCAGCCGCAACCCGCGCTCCACGGTGGGCACCATTACCGAGGTGCACGACTACATGCGCCTCCTGTGGGCCCGCGCCGGCGTGCCGTACTCGCCCGCCACCGGCCTGCCGATCGAGGCGCAGACCGTCAGCCAGATGGTCGACCGGGTGATGGCGATGCCGGAGGGCAGCCGGCTGATGCTGCTCGCTCCGGTGATCAAGGACCGCAAGGGGGAGTACCGCAAGGAGCTGGCCGAGCTCGCCCGTCGCGGCTTCACCCGGGCCAAGGTCGACGGGATCCTGTACGAGATCGCCGACGTCCCCAACCTCAACCGCAAGATCAAGCATTCCGTCGAGGCGGTGGTCGACCGGGTGGTGGTCAAGCCCGGCATCGAGTCGCGCCTCGCCGACAGCTTCGAGCAGGCGCTCGGCCTGTCCGACGGCATCGTCTACGCCGAGGAGGTGGTGTCCGCCGCGAAGGAGCCCCAGCCCGACCCGAAGCGCACGGTGTTCTCCTCCCGCTTCGCCTGCCCGGTCAGCGGCTTCACCCTGGAGGAGATCGAGCCGCGGCTGTTCTCCTTCAACGCCCCCCAGGGTGCCTGCCCGGTCTGCGACGGCATCGGCGTGGAGAGCTTCTTCGACCCGCACCTGGTGGTGCCGGACGAAAGCCTGACCCTGGCGGGCGGCGCCGTGGCACCCTGGAACGGCAGCCAGAGCCCGTACTACATCCAGACCCTGCAAAGCCTGGTCCGGCACTTCCGCAGCTCCATGACCGTGTCCTGGGACGGCCTGCCCGAGGCGGTGCGCGACGCGGTGCTGCACGGCACCGAGGAGCCGGTCGAGTTCACCTACAAGGACGACAAGCGCTCGTACAAGGTCAACAAGGCGTTCGAGGGAGTGCTGAAGAACCTGCAGCGCCGCTACACCGAGACCGACAGCGCCTGGATCCGCGAGGAGATGTCGCGCTACCAGTCGGAAAAGCCGTGCCACGTGTGCCACGGCGCCCGGCTCCGCCCCGAGGCGCTGTCGGTCAGGATCGCCGGCCACACCATCGCCGACGCGTCCGAGCTGCCGATCCGGCGCGCGCTGGAATGGTTCGCCACCGTGGAGGCCAGCCTCACCCCGCAGCGGGCCGAGATCGCCCGCCGCATCCTGCGCGAGATCAACGACCGGCTGCGCTTCCTCGACGACGTCGGCCTGGACTACCTCACCCTGTCGCGCGGCTCGGCCACCCTGTCCGGCGGCGAGAGCCAGCGCATCCGCCTGGCCAGCCAGATCGGCTCCGGCCTCACCGGCGTCCTGTACGTGCTGGACGAGCCCTCGATCGGCCTGCACCAGCGCGACAACGAGCGCCTGCTCGGCACGCTCGACCGGCTCAAGCGCCTGGGCAACACCCTGCTGGTGGTGGAGCACGACGAGGAGGCGATCCGCGCCGCCGACTACCTGATCGACATGGGGCCGGCCGCCGGCGTGCACGGCGGCAACGTGGTCGCCCACGGCACCCCGGACGAGGTCGCCGCCCATCCCGACAGCCTGACCGGCGCCTACCTGTCCGGCCGCCGTCGCATCGAGGTCCCGGCCCAGCGTCGTCCGACCGACCCCAGGCGCCAGGTCCGCGTGGTCGGCGCCACCGGCAACAACCTCAAGAACGTGTCCGCCGCCTTCCCGCTCGGCACCTTCACCTGCATCACCGGCGTTTCGGGGGGCGGCAAGTCCACCCTGGTGATCGACACCCTGTACAAGGCGCTGTCCCGCCGCCTGATGGGCTCGGGCCAGGTGCCGGCGCCGCACGAGCGCATCGACGGGCTGGAGCTGCTGGACAAGATCATCGACATCGACCAGTCGCCGATCGGCCGCACGCCGCGCTCCAACCCCGCCACCTACACCGACCTGTTCGCGCCGATCCGCGACTGGTTCGCCGAGCTGCCCGAGAGCAAGGCACGCGGCTACAAGCCCGGCCGGTTCTCCTTCAACGTCAAGGGCGGCCGCTGCGAGGCCTGCCAGGGCGACGGCGTGCTCAAGATCGAGATGCACTTCCTGCCCGACGTGTTCGTCACCTGCGACACCTGCAAGGGTGCGCGCTACAACCGCGAAACCCTGGAGGTGAAGTTCCGCGGCCATTCCATCGCCGACGTGCTCAACATGACGGTGGACGAGGCGGTGCCGTATTTCTCCGCCGCCACCCGAATCCGCGACCGTCTCACCATCCTGCAGCAGGTCGGCCTCGGCTACGTGAAGCTCGGCCAGCAGGCCACCACGCTCTCCGGCGGCGAGGCGCAGCGCGTCAAGCTGAGCAAGGAGCTGGCCCGCCGCGCCACCGGCCGCACCCTCTACATCCTCGACGAGCCCACCACCGGCCTGCACACCGAGGACGTGCGCAAGCTGCTGGAGGTGCTGCACGCCCTGGTCGACCAGGGCAACACGGTGCTGGTGATCGAGCACAACCTGGAGGTCATCAAGACCGCCGACTGGGTGCTGGACCTGGGCCCCGAAGGCGGCGACGGCGGCGGACGGATCGTCGCCGAGGGCACCCCGGAACGCATCGCCGCCACCCCGGCGAGCCACACCGGCCGCTTTCTCGCCCCCCTGCTGCCGGTGGCGGCCGCCGAGCCGCGGAAACGCCGCCGCGCCTGAGCGTTGCCGCTTGCGGCTCCAGGAGGCGGAACGGATGGCGGATCACGGCGGGACTGTCGGCTTCATCGGCTACGGCGCGATGGCGGTGCTGATGGCGCGGCACGTCCGGGAGCGCGGCTACCGCGTGGTCGGGTATAACCCCGTCCGGAAAGGGCGGCGAGGCGGACGGCACGGAGATGCTGCCCACGCCGCGCGCCCTGGCGGAGCACAGCGACATCGTGCTGGTGTCGGTGCCGAACGACGCGGCGCTTGACGCCTCCGCCTACGGCGAGGACGGGTTCCTGTCCGGCCTTCGCCCGGGCGGGCTGGTGATCGACACCAGCTCGGTGTCGCCCGACGCGTCCCGCCGCCTGGAGCGTGCGGGGCTGGAGCGCGGCCTCGCCGTGGTGGACGCCGCCGTGTCCGGCAGCACGCCGGAAGCGGAAGCCGGCGAGCTGGTGGTCCTGGCCGGAGGCTCGGACGCCGACCTCGACCGCGCACGCCCCATCCTGGACGCGATCGGGCAGAAGACGGTGCATGTCGGGCCGGCAGGCCACGGGTCGGTCATCAAGCTGGTGGTCAACGGCATCATGGTCTCGACCATGGCGGCGATCGCGGAAGCCGTCGGCTACGGCGTCGCCGCCGGGCTGGACCGGACCACGCTGCTCGACACCCTGGACGGGCTGGCGGTGATCTCGCCGCACCACAAGCGCAAGCTCAAAACGGCCGGCGCGGGCGACGTCGCGCCGCAGTTTCCCGCCTGGCTCGCGCACAAGGACCTCGGGCTCCTCCTGTCCGACGCCGCCGTCCTGCAGGTGCCCCTTCCGGCCATCGCCGCCGCAACCCAGGTGATGGCCCTGGTCGCCCGGCAGCGCGGCCACGACGATTATTCCGCCGTGGTGCCGCTGGTCGGGTCGCTGGCGGCAGGCTGACCGCCCGGGGCGTGCCCGCGCCCCAGCCCGGGCCGCCACACGGGGTTGATCCAACCTCCGCATGCACCGCGCCGGTCGTTCAGCATTCCTAAACGTCTTCGCCTCACGATGACGAGAGCGCGGCGGGCTCATCCGCCGCGGGTTCCCGTTGGACGGATCACATGCGCGCCGCCGCCTGCACGGAGATGCGACGCCTCGTCTGCGCCGTGCTTGTCGCAGTGGCGCTGCTGGTTCCGACCTTCCGCACCGCCCACGCCCAGTTCACCAGGTTCCAGGGCTATTCCGACGAGCAGGGACTCGACAACCTAGCCGTCACCGCCCTGGCGCAGGAGCGCGACGGCGCCATCCTGATCGGCACCCAGGGCGGCCTCTACCGCTACGACGGCTCGACGATCCGTGCCGGAAACGACGGCATGCCGAGCGAAAGCTGGGTGCTGCAGCTGCTGGCCGACGATGCCGGCCACGCCTGGGCGGTTACGACCGGCGGCCTCTACGTCCGCTGGACCGACAGGTTCCAGAAGGTCGTGATGCCAGGCCCGCTGGAGGCGAGCCTCGGGGACCTGGATCCTGCGTCCCCGCACGTGCTGGCGATGGCCGGCGGCCACGTCGTCCTGCTCGCGCGCGGCGTCCTGACCAGTGCCCCGGTGGGTGCCGGGCGGGTCGGAGGGTTCCAGCCCCTGTTCGGCAAGGACGTCCTCGCCGCGGTGCCGGGGCTGGCCCGAGCCCGGTTCGTCGCCGCCGACGCGGACGGAGGCCTGCTCGTCGGGTGCGGGACCGCGGTCTGCAGCGTCAGGAACGGACATGTCACCGCCTTCGGGCCCGCGCAGCGCCTCCCGTCCGACTCCTGGCAGATCGCCACGAGAACACCCGACGGCACGCTCTGGGCCCGCAGCAGGACCCAGCTGGCATGGCTGAAGCCGGGCCAGGCCGCCTTCACCGTCACCCCGATCCCAGACCAGCCGCCGGCCAACGAGGTGCCCCGGCCCGAGCCCCTCGACCTCGTCGCGGACCAGCACGGCAACCTTCTCACGGAAGCCGAGGACGGGCTGGTCGGCTGGACCGGAACGGGCTGGCACCATTATGCCAGCCACGTCGGCGGGTTGCCGCCGTTCCCGATCCGCACCCTCCTGTTCGACCGCGAAGGCTCGCTCTGGGCCGGCAGCGAAGGGGCCGGCGCCTTCCGCAGCATCGGCTTGGCCCAGTGGGAACACTGGACGGCGGAGGACGGGCTGCCGAGCAACGTGGTGTGGTCGATCGTGCAGCGGCACGACCGGCAGGTCTGGGCCGCCACCGACCGGGGCTCGATCCCGCTCGGCCACAAGGACAGGGCGGTGTCCGGCGGCAGCTACGCCCTTGCCGTCAGCCGCCGCGACCGCGTGTGGGCCGCACCCTTCAGCGGTCCGCTGCTTCGCATCGATCGGTCGGGAAACGCCGCCGACCGGCTTCCCGCGCTCGGCGCCGCGCTGACCGCCCTGGTCGACGGGAACAACCAGCTCTGGGTCGGGACCGAGGACGGTTTGTTCCTGATCCCGGACGCCGATGCCCCCATGTCCGGGATCCGCCCGCAGCGCCTGCTGTCCCGGCGAACGCTGCAGGTGACCACCGACCCGTCCGGCTCCGTGCTGGTGCTGGACGATCACGAGCTCCTCCGGTCCGGACCCGGGAACACCCTGGTCCCGATGGTGCCGGCCGCGCTGCTGCCGGAGCGCCCGACGGGGGCGGCCTTCGCTTCCGACGACGTGGTCTGGATCGGCACCGACAGCGGCCTCAGGCGCTTCCGCGTGTCGGGCAGCCGCGCCGAGCCCCTGCCCCCCATCACCACGCCGGACATCGCGTCGAACAGCATCATGTTCCTGCGTCGCGACTCGCGCGGCTGGATGTGGGTCGGCACCTCCGCGGGCATCGACATGTTCGACGGCCGCGCCTGGCGCCACTTCAACAGCAGCGACGGGCCGATCACCAGCGACATGGACCGGTGGGGCGTCGCCGAGGATGCGGACGGATCCATGTGGTTCGGCACCAGCCACGGCGTGTCCCACCTCCTCGCCCCCGGCAGCCTGCAGCCGCCGGCGACGCTGCACCCCGTCATCACCGGCCTGACGTTCGGCCGCGCCGCCCTGCCGCCGTCGCCGCTGGTGCACGCGGCCTGGAGCAGGTCGCCGCTGGTCATCGACGTCGCCGACATGGACTACGCCCAGGGCCACGACATCGCCTTCCGCTACCGTTTGCGCGGCCTCGACACGGCCTGGCACGACACCTCCAGCAGGGAGATCCAGTATGCGGACCTGCCCGCGGGAACCTTCGCCTTCGAGCTGGTGGCGGTCGCGCCGGCGCATCACTTGGTGTCCCGCCCGGTCGGCTTCACCATGCGGATCCTGGAGCCCTGGTGGCGCCGGTGGTGGTTCTACTGCTCCTGCCTGCTGCTGTCCGTTCTCGTCCTGGCCGCGTCCTGGCGGGCCCGGGTGCGGCTGCTGCTCGGACGGCAGCGGCGTTTGGAGGACCTGGTGCGCCTCCGCACGGTCGAGATCGACCAGGCGAGGGAGGAGCTGCAGCACCAGGCCGCGCTCGAACAGCGCCGGCTCGAGGAGATGGTGAGGAACCGCACGGCCGAGATCGAGCAGGCGCGGAGCGAGCTGCAGCGCCTCGCCATGTCGGACAGCCTGACCGGCCTGCCCAACCGCCGGTCGATCATGACGACCCTCGAGCAGGCGATCGCCGACGCGTCCGCCTCCAAAACGCCGCTCGCGGTGCTGTTGTGCGACATCGACCACTTCAAGGAGATCAACGACACCTTCGGCCACCTGGCGGGCGACGCGGTGCTGGCCGCCTTCGGCAGCAGGCTCGGCAGCATCGTCGAGCCGACGGAAGCCGCCGGCCGCTACGGTGGCGAGGAGTTCCTCG
This sequence comes from uncultured Acetobacteraceae bacterium, assembly GCA_964245705.1. Lineage (GTDB taxonomy): Bacteria > Pseudomonadota > Alphaproteobacteria > Acetobacterales > Acetobacteraceae > Lichenicola. The sequence continues at coordinate 1,242 of CAXTOD010000119.1, read as the reverse complement.
TGATCCTGCCGGCGACCGAGAACGCGGTGATGAAGCGCGTGAACGCCGTCAGGTCGGCGGTGAGCGACGCGCCCTACGTCCTGGACGGCTTCGAGCGTGTCATCACCTCGAGCGGCGGCCTGTCCTTCCTGCGGCCGGACGACACCGCCACCACCCTGGTGGCGCGGGCGGACACCGCCCTCTACGACGCCAAGGACAAGGGGCGGAACCGCATCGAGACCGAGCACTCCGGCCTGACCAGGCAGCAGCGGACCCGGCTCGCCTCGGAGCAGGCCAGGCGGCCGCCGGACGACGCCGCCGTTCCGCGCCACGCGAGGACGCACGGCATGCCGGAGCGCTGGCCCGATTCCGGGCGGCTCCTGGAGCGGCATTTCCAGCAGCGCCGCGACCTGGAGCGCGACCTCCGCACCGCCCTGGCGGAAGGACAGTTCGCGCTGCACTACCAGCCGGTGGTCGACATCGCCCAGAACGCCGTCACCGCCTGCGAGGCGCTGCTGCGCTGGCACTCCCCGACGCGCGGGGAGGTCGTCCCGGCGGAGTTCATCCCGTTCGCCGAGGAAAGCGGGCTCATGCCGCAGATCGGGGACTGGGTGCTGAGGACGGCCTGTCGCGAGGCCGCACGCTGGACCGGCGGCCCCAGGATCGCGGTCAACCTGTCCCCGGTGCAGTTCCGGCTCCTGGACCTCGTCGACAGGGTCGCAGCAGCCCTCCTGGATGCGGGCCTGCCGGCCGAGCGCCTCGAGCTGGAGGTGACGGAAACCGCGATGATCGACGACATCCCCACCGCCACCGCCATCCTCGACCAGCTTCGGGCGCTCGGCGTGACCATCGCCCTCGACGATTTCGGGACCGGCTATTCCTCGCTCAGCTTCATCCGGACGCTGCCGTTCGACCGGATCAAGATCGACCGCACCTTCGTGCAGGACCTGGACCGCGATCCGGAAGCGGCCGCCATCGTCAACGCCATGGCCGGCCTGTGCGCCAGGATCGGCGCCTCCGTCACCGCGGAAGGCGTCGAGACCGAGCGGCAGCTGGACATGCTGCGGACGGCAGGATGCACGGACCTGCAGGGCTACCTCATCGGCCGGCCCTGCGCGGCACCGCAGATCCGGGCGTGGATGAAGTCCTTCAGCGAGGACCGGGCCGGCCTGCTGGTGAAGGTCGACTGACGGCGGTTCCCGACACCTCCGGAACGCCGGCGGCAGCCCGGGGATCCCGATCCGCACCCGGCGCGGACGCGCC
>CAXTOD010000118.1:7787-8680 GCA_964245705.1 uncultured Acetobacteraceae bacterium | reverse complement strand
GCTGGCGGCGATGCGGCCGGTGCGCCCGGACGGCGCGATCCTGCGCATCAGCCAGGACCGGCTGGCGGAGAAGCGGTTCCTGGCCGCGGCCGGCGTGCCGCTGGCGCCGTGGCACCCGGTCGACACGCCGGACGCCGTCGACGAGGCGGCGGCCCTCCTCGGCCTGCCCTTCGTGCTCAAGACCACCCGGCTCGGCTATGACGGCAAGGGGGAGCGGGTGCTGCGCGACCGGGACGGGCTGGAAGGCGCGTTCGAGGCGCTGTCGCCGCGTCCGCTGGTGGCGGAAGGGTTCGTCGACTTCGCCTGCGAGCTCAGCGTGATGGTCGCCCGCGGCCTGGACGGCACCGTGCGCTGCTTCGACACGGTGCAGAACCGGCATCGCCGCCACATCCTCGACCTGACCCTGGCGCCGGCGCCGGTGCCGCCGGAGGTCGCCGCCGAGGCGCAGGCGCTCGCGGTGCGGATCGCCGAGGCGCTGTCGCTGGTCGGGCTGCTGGGGGTGGAGATGTTCCTTGCCGCCGACGGGCGGCTGCTGGTCAACGAGATCGCGCCGCGCCCGCACAATTCCGGGCACTGGACCCTGGACGCCTGCCCGGTCAGCCAGTTCGAGATGCACGTCCGCGCCGTGGCCGGGCTGACGCTGCCGCCGGCGACGCGGCATTCCGACGCGCTGATGAAGAACCTGGTCGGACCGGAGGAGATGGCGCTGTGGCCGGAGATCCTGGCCACCCCAGGGCTGCTGCCGCACCATTACGGCAAGACGGAGGCCCGGCCCGGCCGCAAGATGGGGCACGTCAACAAGCTGTTCCCGCGCGGCGCGCTGCCCGGGGCGTTCGGCATCGAGGCGGCGCTGGGGCCGCTCCGCCTGGAGCACGACGCCTAGGCCGACATTC
>CAXTOD010000118.1:0-7777 GCA_964245705.1 uncultured Acetobacteraceae bacterium | reverse complement strand
GCCACGAAAGATCCCCGGCATGAGTGAGCTCAACCGGCCGGTCGGCGGCGCAACGCCATCGGGCGCATGTCCCGCCGGACGAGGGACCGGCGCCTGGCCGCACCATCCGTCCGGCCCAATCGATCGGGTCGGGAGCCCGGGCGCGGGAGAGTGGCCCGGTGTCCGGCTGCCGGCGGCGGCCCGGCTGCGTCGCCCGGCGGGAAGGATGCCCGGGGCGGGTGGCCCCGGGCGGCTGCGGCTCAGATGCTCGGGATGAGGCCCTGGATACCCATGGTCAAGGTCTGGTCGTCCTGCGTGAGCTGGTTGTCGGCCTCCGACCCGCTGAGGTGGGTTCCGTCCGAGAAGATCAGGTCCAGCTGGTAGTTGAAGCGCCACGTGTCGTGGCCGTTCGGGTTGATCTGGATGGTGACGTGGCCGCGCTGCAGGTCGGTCCGGGCGCTGGGGTTCAGGACCTGCAGGGAGTACGGCCCGTGGGAGCTGTGGTCGTCGAAGTGCACGAAGTCGCTCGAGATCTGTGCGGCCAGCACGTTGTTCGCGTCGACGACGGACACCAGGACATGGGTGTCGTCGTCCTTGTCCTCGTCGTTGGTGTCGAAGGTGATCTGGCAGTTGGCGAGCGTCGCCACCGGGGTCACCGGGGTCACGGGTGTCTTGTCCGCTGGAAGCACCCCGGTGGCCTGGGCGTTGCGCACCGCCGCCCGGGCCACCGGAGACATGGCTGCCACCGCGGTTCGGGAGGCGAGATCCTGGACCGTCACCTCGGGGGCGTCGGCCAGCAGCTGCCGAAGCGCGCTCTGGCGCCGCGCGATCAGGGACGGATCGTTGACGGGTGCTGGGAGGGCAAGACCGGCCCTGCGTGCGTCGCCGACCGCCTTCATCAGGGAGGCCGAGGACTGCGCCTGGGGCGTCCCGATCACGTCGGCGAGCGTGGCCGGTCCGGCGGCGGCCAGCTCCGCCAGCGCCGCGCTGAGCTTGTCGTGGCTGAACTGCGTTCCCTTGACCATGTCGAACGACAGCTTCCGCAGCGCGGTCGCGGCCAGGGACGCCAGGCTGGTGCCATACAGCGCGGCCAGGCTCTGCGAGCCCGTGAGCTGGACATGAAGCGCCGCGCAGGCCTCGGCCTTGGCCAGGGCAGTGCTGCCGGTAGACGTCACCGCCGCCGGCGAGGTCCTGGTCATGGTCATGGTGGCAGACATGGTTGGTCTCCTTGAGCGTTGGGTTGCAGAAACCGATCGGGCAGACACCTGTCCGCGTCGATCGGCCTGTCCCGGTGGGGACCATACGGACGAAGCACCTCCTGTCGTGACGCTCCACTTAAAGGATCTGAAGCGATCTCAAAAAATGTAAATCGAGCCTTGTCAACGGGTTGGCCCGGCAGCGCGTCCTGACCCGAGCGTCGCAGGGGATGCCGCCGTCACCGAAGCGGAACCCGACGGCGGTTGTCCGACGGCATGAACGCGGCATGGGCGTGACGCCTTCCGTCGGCGGATCCACGCAACTGCGAACGGCTGGGCGTCATGGGACAGGCCGATCGTGGAGGCGGTGCGCGGCCGGCGTTCCTTCACCAGCAACATCAAGCGGATCCGGCAAACCCCTGACAATGCTCGCCATCCAACGCCGCAACCGCAGCTTCAAGTTCCCCCCGCGGCACAGCCCGGTCAGCCAAGTGGCGATGCTGGGCGCGGTTCATGCCGCCGGGCGAGGCAGCGGCCGCCTTGGAGGCTTGTGTGGCCAGGTGGAACAGGAGCGGCGCCGAGCGGCGGCCCGGGTGTGCGTCCCGGTCAGGGATCGGCCTGCGTCAGGCCAGCAGGCCCTCGTCGCGGAAGCTGGTCCAGCGCCCGTTGCCGATGATCAGGTGGTCGCGCACTCCCACGTCCATCACCGCGCAGGCGTCGGACACCTGCTTCGTCATCGACAGGTCCTCACGCGACGGGGTCGGGTCGCCGCTCGGGTGGTTGTGCACCAGCACGACCGCGTGCGCCTGCAGCTCGACGGCGCGGCGCACCACCTCGCGCGGATAGACCGGGGTGTGGTTGACGGTGCCGCGCGCCTGCGCCTCGTCGGCCAGCAGGCGGCCTTCCGGGTCGAGGAACAGGATCCGGAACTGCTCGATCCGCTCGCGCGCCAGGATCGCGGTCAGGTAGTCGAGCAGCCCGGCGCGGTCGGCCAGCACCGGCCGGTCCTCCATCCGCGCCCGCGCCAGGCGAAGGGCCGCCTCGTGCAGCAGCTTGAGCGCCGCCAGGCTGTGGGTGCCGAAGCCGGCCACGCTTCGCAGCTCGCGCACGGGGGCTGCCAGCAGGCTCGCGAACGAGCCGAACCGGGTGAGCGCCCTGCCCGCCAGACCGTCCACGTCCTCGCAGGCCGGCATCACCAGGCGCAGGGTGCGAGACAGCAGCGCCTGGTCGGGTTCGGCCGGCTCGGGCCGGGACAGCGCGCGGGTCGGCGCGACGACGATCGGCCGGGACAGAAGACCGGCCGCACCGGCATCGGCAAACCCGTCCGACATCCCCATCCGCCCCGTCCGCGTCGTTCGATGCTATTGTGCAACAAACCCGATGGGTGCGCCAGGATTGCGTGCAGCTCCCCGTGGATCGCGGTCAGAAGGGGTGGGCCGGTTCAGTCCGCTTCCAGCCCGAGCCGCTGGTGCCAGTCCGCGATCGACTCCTCCGGATACTCGCCGAACCGCTTGTCCGAACTCCGTATCTCCGGCTCGACCCAGGCGGGCGCGGAGTCGAGCATCAGGTGGGTGTGCTCGGGCGGAACCGGCAGCACGGTGTCGATCGCGGAGGCGAAGGGGTGGATCAGCTCCGGCCAGCTGTCGTCGAACAGCCACAGGGCACTGCCGCACAGTCTGCAGAACACGCGCTCGGCGTTGCTGCGGGTTTCCTTCTCTCCCCGCATCACGGCGTGGTAGCGGGCGGTGTGCTCGCGGCCTTCGACCTCCAGCGTGTCCGACGCCCCGGAAATGTTCACGGCGTATCCGCCGCCGCCCTGGGTCTTGCGGCAGATGCTGCAGTAGCAGCGCTGGTAGGGCACGGGGTGCCGGGACTCCAGCGAGAACCGGACGGCGCGGCAGTGGCAGGATCCTTCGAGATGCATGGCGGCGCTCCGACGAGGTGACGCCGTGTCAGAGCCCGGAACCGGCATGCGGTTCCCCGGCCGGTCACGCTACAGGCTAGAGCAGCCCCTTCTGGCGCAGGCTGATCCAGCTGCCCCGGCCGACCAGGATGTGGTCGTGCAGGGTGATGGACAGCGCCGCCACCGCCGTCGCCACCGCCGTGCACAAGGTTGCCTCGCGCCTGGGCAAGGTTTTGTCGACGGGGGCGTCGGGAACCACGCGCACGAGGATCAGCGCGGTGGCATGCAGCGCCAGCGCCCGTCCGGCCACCTGCTGCGGCAGCCGCTCCGGCGCGTCGTCCAGCGCCTCGTCGGCCAGCAGGCGGTTGCGGTTGTCGAGCAGCAACGCGCGCAGCTGCCCGGGTATGGCGCCGGCGAGCGCGGTGTCGAAATATTCCAGCAGGCGGTCCCAGTTGTTCAGCACCGGCCGCTCGCGGGCTTCCGCCGCCGCCAGGCGCAGGCTGGCCTGCTGCGGCAGCCCAAGCGCCGCGATCGCGTCCGGGCCGAGCTCGTTGCTCGCGCGGGCCAGCTGCTCAGGCTCCGCGGTCAGCACTGCGGACAGGCTGCCGAACCGGTTGATCAGCTCCTTGGCCAGAGGCTTGGTGTCGCGGCGCGGGATGCCGAGGAACAGCAGCATCTCCAGGATCTCGTAATCGGCCAGCGTGTCCGCCCCGCGCGACAGCAGGCGCTCGCGCATCCGGCCGCGATGCCCCTGCGGACCGGTGCTGCGGAAGGGCGGCGGGGCGATCGAAGCGGCCGCGTCGGACACCGCCTTCTCCACGGACTAACGTTTTGTCAGCATGCGGGCGGGTCGTGCCGAAGATCAAGCGCCAATTGCTGCCGCATTGAGGCGGAACGCCGGGGGGCCTAGATAGGGTCGGGCATGGACACCTATCTCGAACGGCTGAATCCCGAGCAGCGCGAGGCGGTCGAGACCCTCGACGGGCCGGTGCTGGTGCTGGCGGGGGCCGGCACCGGCAAGACGCGGGTGCTGACCACGCGCTTCGCCCACATCCTGCTGAGCGGGCGGGCGTCGCCCGGCCAGGTGCTGGCGGTGACCTTCACCAACAAGGCGGCGCGCGAGATGCGCGAGCGGGTCGGCCACCTGCTGCAGCGGCCGGTGGAGGGGTTGTGGCTGGGCACCTTCCACGCGCTGTGCGCGCGGATGCTGCGTCGCCATGCCGAGTATGTCGGGCTGACGTCGAGCTTCACCATTCTGGACACCGACGACCAGCTGCGCCTGCTCAAGCAGGTGATGGAGCTGCACCGGATCGACGCCAAGCGCTGGCCGCCGCCCGGACTGATGGGGGCGATCCAGCGCTGGAAGGACCGCGGGCTGACCCCGGACCGGATCACGCCGTCCGAGGACACCGACTTCGCCGGCGGCAAGGCCAGGCAGATCTACGCCGACTACCAGGAACGGCTGGCGCAGCTGAACGCGGCGGATTTCGGCGACCTGATGCTGCACGTGGTCGAGATCCTGCGTACCAGGCCGGACGTGCTGGCGCAGTACCATCGGTTCTTCCGCTACATCCTGGTGGACGAGTACCAGGACACCAACACCATTCAGTACCTGTGGCTGCGGCTGCTGGCGAAGCGGGAGGGAGAGGCCGCCAACATCTGCTGCGTCGGCGACGACGACCAGTGCGTCGCGGCAGGCACGCTGGTCACCATGGAAGACCGGTCGGAACGGCCCGTCGAGCAGGTGCGGCCCGGCGATACCGTGCTGTCCTGCCACGGGTCCGGGCTGTTCCAACCGTCCCGGGTGCTGCGTGTGCACGCGCGGCGGTCGAACCGGCCGCTCGTGCGGGTTCGCACCGAGGCAGGCCGGGAGCTTGTCAGCACGGCGGAGCACGTCCAGTTCGCCGACGTCGTGCTGGGTGCGAGCCCGCAACGGTACTATACCTACCTGATGCGCAAGGGCGACCGGTATCGGCTCGGCACGTCGCAGGTCTACACCCAGGGTCAGGCGCACCCGGTCGTCGGGTTCAAGCAGCGCAGCGTGCAGGAGCATGCGGACGCCGTCTGGCTCGTGGACGCGTTCACGTCGGACGCGGATGCGCGCGAGTGCGAACATCTGCTGAGCCTGCGATACGGCGTTTCGACCCTGCCGTTCGTCGCCCGCGATCCGGGCGCGCGCGGCTCGGGAGCGGAGGCAGGCCTGGTGCGGGATCAGGCGCGTCTGGACCGGATCCACGGCCTTCGCAGCGCGACGGACGGGGCGCTGCGCCTCATGCAGGACCACGGCCTCGACATCGACCAGCCGCACCATGTGCCTCAGACCGCGTGGGGCCGGCGACGCAACCTGATCCTGACCCTGTTTGCCGACAGGCGGGGATCCACGCCGATGCACCGCATCGCGGTGAGCGGCAACGATGACGAAGGGCGCGCGGCCATCCAGGCGACCGGGCTGAACCCCCGGGGTTACAAGCGCAACCCGCAGAACTGGCGCTACGAGTCGAGCTTCCGGGACATGGGGCAGGTCGCGGCGATCCAGATGCGGATCGCGGCGAGGATGCCGGTGACGCTCGTGCGCAAGGCCAACCTGCTCGGCAAGGCGCTCACGCTGCGCCCGACGTCGCAGCTCCGGCCCGGCATGGTGCTTGCCGCGGTCGACGGGCGATATGACGCCATCACAGCGATCGAGGAGGTTCCCGCGGCGGAGGTGTTCGACCTCGACGTCGAGAACACCCACAACTTCGTGGCCAACGGCATCGTCACCCACAACTCGATCTACTCGTGGCGCGGGGCCGAGGTGGAGAACATCCTGCGCTTCGAGAAGGACTTTCCGGGAGCGAAGATCGTCAAGCTGGAAAGCAACTACCGCTCGACGGCGCCGATCCTGGCGGCGGCGTCGGGGCTGATCGCGCACAACGAGGGGCGGCTCGGCAAGACGCTGCGGCCCGGGCGCAACGACTCGGACGGCGAGAAGGTGCTGGTGGCGTCGGTGTGGGATTCCGACGAGGAGGCGCGGATGGTCGGCGAGCGGATCGAGCAGCTGCAGCGCGACGACCACCGGCTGTCGGAAATGGCGATCCTGGTGCGGGCCGGGTTCCAGACCCGCGCCTTCGAGGAGCGGATGATCACGCTCGGGCTGCCGTACAAGGTGGTGGGGGGGCTGCGCTTCTACGAGCGGCAGGAGATACGCGACGCGATCGCCTACATGCGGGTGATGAACCAGCCCTCGGACGACCTGGCGTTCGAGCGGATCGTCAACGTGCCGAGGCGCGGGGTCGGAGACGTAGCGCTGCAGGCGCTGCACGTGGCGGCGCGCGCGGACCGGATCCCGATGACGGCGGCGGTGCTGAAGCTGCTGGCCGACGGCACGCTGAAGGGGCGGGTGCGCGAGCAGCTCGGGCTGCTGATGGCGGCACTCGGCCGCGGCCGGGAGGCACTGGCGCAGGCCGGCGACGAGGCGCTGGTGGCGGGGCCGCCGCACATCCGGGTGGTCGAGACGCTGCTGGAGGAGGCCGGCTACGTCGAGATGTGGAAGAAGGACAAGTCGCCGGACGCGCCGGGGCGGCTGGACAACCTCAAGGAGCTGGTGCGGGCGCTGGTCGAGTTCGACACGCTGGGCGGCTTCCTGGAGCACGTGTCGCTGGTGATGGAGAACGACGAGAACGCCGGGGCCGACCGGGTCAACATCATGACCCTGCACGGCGCCAAGGGGCTGGAGTTCGACAGCGTGTTCCTGCCGGGCTGGGAGGAGGGGCTGTTCCCGAGCCAGCGCACCCTGGACGAGGGCGGCAACAAGGGGCTCGAGGAAGAGCGCCGGCTGGCCTATGTCGGCATCACCCGGGCGCGCAAGCGGGCGCTGATCAGCCACGCCGCCAACCGGCGCATCTATGCCAACTGGCAGAGCTCGGTGCCGAGCCGGTTCGTCGAGGAGCTGCCGGAGGAGCACGTCGAGCAGATGGGCTCGGCCTCGCTGGCGCGCGAGCAGATGCGCAGCGCGCCGCCGGTGTTCGGCAGCGGGTTCGGCGGGCAGTTCCCGCTGGTGGCGCACCGCCCGCGCACGGTGGACGCGTGGGAGCAGCCGGCCCGGCCGTCGCGCGCCGGCGGCATCGCGGTGGGGGCGCGTGTGTTCCACCAGAAGTTCGGCTACGGCGTGGTGACCGGCGCGGACGACAACAAGCTCGACGTCGAGTTCGAGCGGGCCGGGTTCAAGCGCGTGCTCGACTCTTATGTGGAGCCCGTGGTCGGCTCCGGCACGGGGACGGCGTCTTGAGCGTGATCACGCGTCGGCACGCCACCCTGCTTGAGACCGTGCACGTCACGGTTCCGGACGCGGCGGTGGAAGCGTATGAGAACGCGCTGGCAGAGGTCTGCACCACCGTCGGCATCTTCGAGGCGGACGACAGCCAGACGGTGTGGCGGGTCGAGGGGGTCAAGGACCAGGGCAGCGGCGAGGCGGCGCTGTCGGCGGCGCTGGCGCTGGCGGAAGCGGCGACCGGCATCGCGGCGCCGCTCGGGCGTGCGGCGACCGAGGCCGAAGGCTGGCTCGCGCGGACCTACGAGAGCTTTCCCGAGCAGCAGGTGGGCCGGCGCTTCGCCATACGCGGCACCCATCTGTCGCGTGCCCGGCCGCGTCCGCGCATCACCCTGACACTGGATGCCTGGATCGCCTTCGGCTCCCGCGAGCACGGCTCGAAGCCCGGCT
>CAXTOD010000117.1:0-8689 GCA_964245705.1 uncultured Acetobacteraceae bacterium | reverse complement strand
CTTGTAGTCGATCTTCGGCGCGTTGGGGCCGGAGAACGGGCAGGACTTGCGGCGGCGGTAGAACGGGCGGCGGGCGCCGACGGCGGTGCGACGCGCGGCGGGGCTGACGTCCTCGGCGCCGGGGCGGGATTCGGTTGACTGCGACATGATGCTCTACTCCGCCTCTGCCAGCTCGGGCCGCGGACCGCGCGGGCCGCGCTCCGGACGCTCGCCGTTCTCGTCGCGGGCGCGGAACTCCTCGCGGTCGTCGTAGCCGCGCTTGCGCCCGCTGTCGAAGCGGCCGGCGGGCTTGGGGCCGCGGAAGCCGCGCTCGCGGTCGTCTGCCTTGCGGCTCAGGATGGCGGACGGGGCCTCGTCGATCGCCTCGACGCGGATCGTCATGAAGCGCAGCACGTCCTCGTTCAGGCCGAGCTGGCGTTCCATCTCCTTGATGGAGGCCGGCTGCGCGTCGAGGCCGAGGAGCATGTAGTGCGCCTTGCGGTTCTTCTTGATGCGGTAGGCGAGCGAGCGCAGGCCCCAGTACTCGCGCTTCTGGATGGTGCCCTGCTCGCCCTCGAGCTGGGTGGCGATGCCGTCGGCGATGAGCTCGACCTGGGCCTGGGTGACGTCGTTGCGCGCGATCAGCACGCATTCATAGAGTGGCATGGGGTCTCCCTTCGGATGGTTCAACCCGACCGGCCGAGGGGATCCCGGGAACGGCGCCGTCGCCTCGCAGGAGGCAGGCATGGGTATAGCCGGGGCGATGCCACTCGCTCCGGCAGGGACGAAGGGTGCGTGAACCACGAACCGGCCGGCGGCGCAAGCGGAAACGCGCCGGTTCCGTGCGCCTGCCCGTGCCCGGTGGTGGACGCGTTCGGGCGCCTACCCGGTCTGGGACGGGCGTGTCGCTTCCAGGTCGCGCATGATCCGCCTCACGGCCTGGTCGGCGGCGCGGGGCGGGGCGGACAGGCCGGACGCGGTGCCGCGACGGTCGCCTTCGGAAACGATGCTGGATCAGCTTCCAGCTCCCTTCCAGCCGGGCGACCTGCAGCCGCAGCCAGACGATGGCCCGCGCGAGAGTACCGGTGAAGTCGGTCGGGGCGTCCGAGACGGCCCCGGGGCTGGTCGCGCCGGCTCTCGTTGGCGTCCGTCAGCTCCTCGAAGTGGGACAGGAGCCAGGCGGGTTCCTCGACGATCGACACCGGGCCGTGCGCGTGGAAGGCGACGTGGTTCCAGGTCGGGACGACCTTGCCGTGCTGGCGCCTGGTCCCGTACCAGGACGGCGACACGCAGGGCTGCGGTTCCCGGAAGATCGCGAGCGGGTTGGCCTGAGCGGACCAGCGGAGCGGACCGCCTGCCGATGCGGATTGGCACGCGCGACGTGGGTTTCGAGCACGGTGATGCTGTCCTGCTGCTTGAGGACCATCGGCGCGTGGGAAGCGTGGCAGTCGCCGGCCGTCTCGGTGACCAGATGACGAGCTGGATGTCGCGGATCGTCGCGGCCAGGACCTCGAAACGGTCCTCCCTGACCTGTTCGGGCGTCTATATGGCGGGCCTGACGGGTTGGGCAGCGGAGGCAGGAACCGTCCGCTGCCGCCTGTCAAGCCGCGTGATCCGCGGGCTGTGGCGCGGACAGGTCCGGATCGGGGTCACAGCGGATAGGCCGGGTCGTACTGCATCACGCCGACGCGGTTGCCCTCGGTGTCCTGGATGAAGCCGAGACGGCCGACCCCGTCGATCACGTAGGGCCGGGTCAGCTGCGCGCCGCCATGCTCCAGCACCGCAGCCAGCACCGGATCCAGCGCCTCGACGCCGATGGTGCATTCGAAGCCGCGCATGCCGTCGCCGGTGAGCGCCGTCTGACGTTCCTGCAGCGCGCCGGCGACCCCGCGGTCGCTGCCTGTCCCGGTGCGGATCAGGTAGTATCCGGGAGGTCCCCACGGCTCGAAGCTCCAGCCGAAAACGGCCTGGTAGAAGCGGCGCGCCCGCTCCACGTCGTCGGCGTGGATGGCGAAGTGGCGAAGATGGTTGGCCATGCCGGTCTCCCTTGAACCAGGACAGGATAAGGGTGGCCGGGCGCGGCCGGCTTGCGCCAGGATGACAGGATGTGTCGGGACGCTGACAGATGACGCTCATCCTGCGCAGCCTGTCCGCGACGTTCGGGCACGGCCACGTCGTCGGCATGCACCGCCACGGCTGGGGGCAGCTGGTCTACGCGGCGCGCGGTGCGGTCGCGGTCGAAACCCCGGAGACGGAATGGCTGGTGCCGCCGGCTCGCGCGGTGTGGCTGCCGCCCGGGGCGGCGCACCGGCTGCAGATGCAGGGAACGGCGCAGCTCAGGACGATCTACCTGGAACCGGCGCGCGCCGCCCTGCTCGGCGGCACGAGTCGCGGCGTGGAGGTGTCCGACCTGCTGCGCGCGCTCGTCCTGCACATCGCCTCCGCCGGTCCGCTGGACGATGGCGACCGCCGTGCCGCCACGCTCTGCGACCTGCTGGCGGACCTGCTGGAGCAGGCGGACACGCTGCCCTTCCGGCTGCGGCTGCCGTCGGACCCGCGCGCCCTGCGCGCCTGCACGCTGATGCGCCGCCAGCCGGGTTCGACCCTGTCGCTGGACCGGCTCGCTGCGCATGCAGGGGCGAGCGACCGGACCCTGCAGCGCTTGTTCGTCGCCGAGACCGGGATCCGGGTCAGCGAGTGGAGGCAGGCGGCGCGGCTGTCGCACGCGGCGACGCGGCTGCTTGGCGGTGCCAGCGTCACCGAGGCAGGCCTGGCCGCAGGCTATGCCAGCACCAGCGCCTTCGTCAGCGCGTTCCGGCGGCAGACCGGAGTCACGCCGTCGGCGTATCGCGGCAGGGGCTGACACGGCAGCGGTCGGACCAGGGCGATCCATCCAGGGCGTGAGTCGCGTCAGGCGTCAGGCGTGAAGCCCGAGCTGGACATAGCCTGGCCCGGGCGGCATCCCGGAAGCTGGTGCCCGCACAGACACCGAAATACGTGCCGTGGATAGAACATGCTGCCACCGCGCCCAGCGCGAAGACGGTGGACGGAAGGCTGTTCCGTGTCACGTCCAGGACGACCAGTTTTTGTACGGCCACGGTCGTCCCGCAGAGGATCAGCATCTAAGGCCGTGACCGTCGGGACGGGGTCGTCACCTGAAGTTTAGACCACCATGGCGGCGTCGCGGACGGTCGAGGTGACGTCGGAAGATCGCGTCGATCCGGCACGCGGGATGGCCAGCCTGCAGGTCACCCGCTGCCCGACGTGGCGTCTTCCCGTACCCGGCGGCGGCGCAGGGGCGGCAGTGCCGGCGGGCGCCCGGGCGGCTCGGCGACCGTGCGGCGCGCGAGCACGGTTTCGGCCAGCATCCGTCCGATCGCGGCAACCACCTGCTCCTCGTCGAGGTGGAAGTTGAAGTAGAGCGGCTGGCCGGGCATCGGCACCAGGAGGCCGGCCTGCGGATCGTCCTCCACCGAACCGGGCGCCACGAACAGCATCGGCGCGGGGTCCTCCAGGTAGCGCGGCGAGTCGTAGATGTGCAGGTCCGGGCGCTCCAAGAGGTTGCCGCGGCTGGTGATCACGTAGCCCGGCCGGTTGCAGGCCCAGCGGTACTTGGCCAGGCTGGCGCCCCAGATCGACACGAAGCAGTCGGCGGCCAGGCACCAGCCGATGCTGGACGCGACCGGCTGGCCGATGGTGTCGGCGATCGTCACGTCCAGCATCCGGGCTTCGTCGCGAACCGCGGCCACCAGGCGGCGCTCGACCTCGGCCGGCTGGGCGGCGGCGCCGTCGCGCTCGCCGTGGCTGCGTATGATGCGGTGGCTGTTCCCGTCGCCGCCGGTGCTGGCGTTGTGTCCGTCGAACACGATCACCGCCCCGGGGTGGCGGCTGGCGACCGACCGCACCAGGCGGTCGAGGAAGGGCTTGATCTCGACGATCGTGCGGTTCTCGACGCGCAGCCCGAACAGCACCACCGGGGCGCTGCGGCGCACCGCGCGGCGGGCGGCGAGGCCTGCCTGCAGGCCGGGCCCGCTGCGCAGCGCCAGGGCCTGGATCCGGGTGCGCAGCGACGTCGTCACCCGGTCGGAGGTGACCCGGAGCAGGAACAGGTCCGAGCGGTAGGCGTGGTCGATCACCTCCTCCACCGTGCGGAGGGTGCGGACCACCCGGCCGGCGAGCTCGGGGAACAGCGCGTCGATCGGGCCGAACAGCTCGGTGCCGCTTTCCGCGTCGGGCACGATCCAGTGCGGCAGCGCATCGGGATGGGTGTCGAGCGCGTGCTGGATCCCGGTCAGCTCGTTCCAAAGCTGGTGGCCGATGTGCAGCCCCTGCAGGCGCATCACGCTGGCGAACCCGCCGGCGCCGCGGCACAGGGCCGGGAACAGGACGGGCGCGTGCACCAGGACGTGGCTCAGCACCCACCAGGGGAGGTGGCGCAGCATGGTGTAGGCCAGGCCCCTGCGCTGCTCGTCCGCGCTGACCACCAGCCCCAGGGAGGGGAACCAGAGCCCGGCCAGCACCGAATGGTGGTCGCCGACCAGGACGAAGAACACCAGGCCGTGGCGGCGGTCGGCGAACCGGTAGGCGAAGTGGAAGTCGTCGATGAACAGCCCGCCCTGGGCGCGGAGCGGTGTCCCGTCCACCGGGCTCGGCCATTCCATCCGCCCGCTGCGCACGAAGCCGGCGATGCGGGGCTGCCAGTCGCCCTGCAGGCCGTCCAGCAGCCGGTCGCGGTCGATCGCGGTGAGGGCGCCGGTCTCGCCGCGGAACAGGAGGGAATGCGGGTGCAGGTCGGTGGCGAGGTACAGGCAGGCTTCGGGGATCAGCGCGTCCAGGCACCACACGGCGATCTCCTGCCGGGTGTGCGGGCACACCTCCAGGAAGGCGGCGGCCGCCGGGTCGAGCACCGGGTCGCCGCGGTTCAGCACCGCGTCGACCAGCCGGCCGAGCACGAGGAGGCAGCGCTGGCGCAGCAGCATGCGCATGTCGGGGGTGAGCTGGTGCAGGCTGTCCCCTGCCCGCTCCATCCGGTGGCTGAGGAACCAGGTGGCCCGGGCGCCGTCCTCGTGCTCGAGCTCAAGCAGGAACAGCGGCGCGAAGCCGGTGTACAGGGCCCGCGCCCTCCATCCGGGCAGGAAGCCGGCTGTCGGGGCGCCGCCGACCAGCAGCGGCTGGGTGCGGCCGCCGACGGCCAGGTGCAGGACGCCGTCCCGCTCCAGGACCGGGTCGCGTATCAGGTGGTCGTCGGATGCCGGTGCCGGGTGCATGGCGTTACAGGTCCGGTTGGTGGGAGGAACGCCTCAGTCCGGCCGGGACAGGTAGTGCGCGCGGCCGTAGTCGATCGCGGTCGCGACCTGTTCGAGGCCGTCGCCCGGACCCTGCCTCATCTCGATCACCACCCAGCGGTCGTAGCCGACGGCGTCCAGCGCGCGGCCGGCCGCCTCGTGGTCGCAGGCCGGGTCGGTGAACGGGCCCAGCTCCGGCTCGGCCATGTGGTAGTGCGCCAGCAGCGGGATCGCGTCGCGGATCGCTTCCGGCGGGTCGTCGCCGGCGAGGAACACGCAGGCGGTGTCGAGATGGGCACGCACGTTCGGATGTCCGGTCCGCTGCACGAGCGCGACGACGTCCCGGGCGTGGTTGAGGAAGTCGGCGCCGTAGACCGGGGGCACCGGCTCCAGCGCCAGGGTCAGGCCGCCTCCTGCCGCGATCCCGCCGAGGACGCGCAGCCGGTCGGCCGCCAGCGCCATCGCCTGGTCCAGCGGCAGGGTCCCGCGCAGCCGGCTCTTCGGGGCGCCGAACACCGCGACCCCGGCACCCAGCGCGTCCGCGATCCGGGCCAGCAGGCGCATGTGCGCGCACATGGCCTCGAACGCGTCGGTCGAGCCGAGCAGAGCTACCTCCGGCCTGCCAAAGAACACCGCCTGCAGCGAGCTGACGAGGAGGCCGGCTTCGTCGCAGCCGCGCCGGAACGCCGCCAGGCGCGCCGGCGTCAGCTCCTCCCAGGGGGCAATCCGGGTCGGCGCCACCTCGACGCCCTCCGCGCCGCGCTCGGCCAGCAGCGCGAAGGCGCGGTGCTCGGCGTCCGGCGGCCAGGCGAGGTTGGAGACGCCCAGTCGTCTCATGTGCGCCTCATGCGGGCCGCTCGGCGTCGATGAAGCGGCCCATCGCCGCCAGCACCCCGGGCCGGTCGAGGATGTAGCCGTTCGCGCCGTCGAACGCCCTGTCGTGGATCGTGCGCATGTCGTAGCGCGCCTGCGGCGCCGCCTCCGCGCCGATGCTGCGGTCGGGGAAGAACCGCGCGCGGATCTCCTCCATCGACAGCGGCTCGGTGGCGAGGTTGACCACGCGCAGGCCCCGGTCGCGGGCGAGGTCGAGGTCCGCGGCGAGGCGCTCCAGCGGGTACCATTGGAACACGGACGCGCCGTTGATCACGTGCAGCCGGTTGTCGTGCATCAGGTCGAAGATCGCGTTCTTCTTCAGCCCGGTGCCGAACAGCGCAGGCAGGCGCACGATCTGGTGGAACGGGAAGCGCCCGGCCACCCAGCGCTCCAGCAGGAGGCGGTTCAGGCCGTAGGGGTGCAGCCCGTCCGGCGCCGGCTGGTCGGCTTCGGACACGCCGACCGGGGTGCCGTACACGTCGATGGTGGAGATCAGGGTGAAGTTGTCGGCCTCGATCGTGTCCAGGTGGGCGATCAGGCCCTCGATGCGCAGGCGGTCCTCGTCGGGGTTCTGGTTGGCCCACCACTTCACCGCAGACACGCCGGCGCACACGACGTCGGTGAAGCGCCTGCCGTCGATGTCGCCGATGCTGGAGGAGTTGTAGAGCGCGTCGAAGTGCCGCTGCGCCAGAAGGTTGGAGCCGACGAAGCCGGTGTGGCCGATCAGCGCGCGCCCGCTGCTCGCAGTGTCGGGGGCGCTCATCCGTGGTCCTGCGTCTGCAAGCTGCGGGTGACGATGTCGCGGCGAAGCGGGCTTGCCAGCGGCGAGAAGCCGCGCTCGCGGCTCGACTCGATGAAGGCGAGGATGCGCTCCATGGCGAAGAAGATGGTGTCGATCTTGCCGGACATGACGTGGAACACGCGGCCGCGCCGGAACACCGAGCAGGAACGGTCGTCGAAGTTGCCGACCGGCTTGGTCTTGATCGCGAGCTGGGGCCCGACGAAGCGGAAGCTTTCCTTGAAGGTCGGCAGGTAGCGCGACACCTGCTGCTCCATCGCCTCCATCTTGGCGGTCACCGTTTCTGACGACACGCTGTCGCGGATGCGCTGCGCTTCCCGGGCGTTGGTGACGCGGGCGAGCGGCGTGTGCGGCACGCTGGACAGGGTGTAGATGTTGGGGTCCTCGGTCGGGTACACCGAGCACAGCGGGCCGTCGACAAAGGTGACGGCCGGAAAGGGATGGTCCGTCTCATAATAAAGAAGCATGGTGGGCTCGTAGAAGAACGGCATCGGCATGCCGAGCTGCTGGCCCCAACTGGCGTCGATCAACAGGTCGTACGGCTCGCCTTCCACCAGCACCGCGTCGGCCGCCTCCTCGATGCTGGTGACGCGGTGGTTCAGCACCAGGCTGTCGCCGAGCAGCTCGCAGAAGAACCGTCGCGCCTGCTCGATCAGCAGCACGCGCTCGCCGGTCAGCATCAGGCCGGCCACCTCGCGCATCGGCACCGACGTTTCCGTCTGCTCGCGGAAGTCGATGCCGGTGGAGGTCATGATCAGGCGGTAGGTGGCGAAGTCGATCAGGCTTTCCGCCTTGGGCACGGCGTAGATGTTCTCGGACACCTCGCGGCTGAGCTGCGGGTAGCGCTCCATGAAGCGCATGAAGCCGTCGCGCGACTGGACGCGGGTGCCGTGGTGGCGGGGATAATGGAAGCCCAGGTGCAGGCGGAACTGGTTGTTGCCGGATGCCTCGTGCAGCGGACGGCCGTGCTGCTCGAACACCTTGATCTGGAAGCCGAGCGCCTTGAGCGAGGTGCCCAGGTGGCAGCCATACCAGCCGGCTCCGATGATGGCGATCCTCGAAACCATGGCCCTCTCCCAGCCGTGCCGAACGGCCAACTCCAAGCCCGCAACTTAGCCGAGAAGGCAGCGGACAAGCCAGCCCGCGCGCCCGTCAACCGTTGCGATAGCGTATCCTGATCTACCGGTCGATCTTGAAGTTGAACACCTGCATCATCTGCATCGGCACCGCCACGCCGTTCTGCCGCGCCGGCCGGAAATGCCAGTGCGACACCGCGTCGGTCGCGGTGCGGTCCAGGTCGGGATGGCCGGAGGACACCGCGACCTCCACCGAGGACACGGCGCCGTCCGCGCCCACCGACACCAGCATCTCCACCGAGCCCTCCTCGCCCCGCCTGCCGGCGGCGCGCGGATAGGGCGGCATCTTGTTGGCGTGGCGGTCGTCCGGCGAGGCGGGGATCACCTGCGGGTCGTCCTGGTGGCCGTAGCCGAGCCCGTCGGCGGGATCGAGGTCGACCTCCGGCTGCGACGCGCTGGCCTGGGGCGGCGGCGAAGGGGTGGGCGCCTGCACCTGCTCCTGCTTCGGCGCGTCCGGCCGCACCGGACGCGGTCCGCGGCACGTCGGAACGGTCCGGCGCGCCGGGCGTGACCGGCGGGCTTTGCGGCGCGGGCGGTGCGGGCGGGGCCGGGGTGGCGGGCGGCGACGGCTTCGCGCCGCCGGTGTAGCGGTTCTGGTCCTCCACCATCTCGATGGT
>CAXTOD010000116.1:0-8819 GCA_964245705.1 uncultured Acetobacteraceae bacterium | reverse complement strand
GCGCTCGACCCGCGGCACTAGCCGGCGCCAGCGCCGGTCGACCACGAACACCTCGACCTCGCCCAACGCCTCGGTGCGTCGGCGTTCGGCCGCGTGCCGGGACACGCCGGCGACCGTCTTGCCCGCGCCTGCCTTGACCCCGCCCGACTTGCCCGCAGCTGTCTTGTCTGGGCGGGCGTCACGTTTTCGGGGGCGGTCCTTCTTCGGCTTGGTCCTACCTGGCGGTTCCATCTGTCTCCCGGCGCGTCCGGTTCCGGGTGGTGTCCCGTTCGGCCGCCGCGCGCTGATCATACGCATCGACGATCCGGGCGACCAGCGGATGGCGCACCACGTCCCGGCTTTCGAACCGGG
Organism: uncultured Acetobacteraceae bacterium; assembly: GCA_964245705.1. GTDB lineage: Bacteria > Pseudomonadota > Alphaproteobacteria > Acetobacterales > Acetobacteraceae > Lichenicola. The sequence continues at coordinate 8,468 of CAXTOD010000116.1, read as the reverse complement.
CGAAGCCGATCCCGGGCAGCCCTTCCAGGGTTTCCACCGCATCGCGCAGCCCCGACGACACCCCGGCGGGCAGGTCGACTTGGCTGAGGTCGCCGTTGATCGCCATGCGCGTGCCGGAGCCCATCCGGGTCAGGAACATCTTCATCTGGGCGACGGTGGTGTTCTGCGCCTCGTCCAGGATCACGAAGGCGTGCGCCAGGGTGCGGCCGCGCATGAAGGCGAGCGGCGCCACCTCGATCTCGCCGGACGCCATGCGCCGGATCACCTGGTCGCCCGGCATCATGTCGTGCAACGCGTCGTAGAGCGGGCGCAGGTAGGGGTCGATCTTCTCCTTGAGGTCGCCGGGGAGGAAGCCCAGCCGCTCGCCCGCCTCCACCGCCGGCCGCGACAGCACGATGCGGTCGACCCGCCCCGCCTGCAGCATCGCCACCGCCTGCGCCACCGCCAGGTAGGTCTTGCCGGTGCCGGCCGGGCCGACGCCGAACACCATCTCGTGGCTGCCCAGCAGCTCCATGTAGGCGGCTTGGCCGGGCGAGCGCGGCTCGATCGCACCGCGCTTGGTGCGGATCGCCGGCAGGTCGGTGAACGGCAGTCGCGGGTCCGGGTCCGCCAGCAGGCTGCCGGCCGGGCCGGGCAGGCCGGGGAACCCGTCGGCGTCGCGACGCGGGGCACCCTGGCGGCCGGGCACCCGGATCGCCTCGCGCTTCGGGTCCAGCACGGTGTTGTGCAGGTCCGACATGCGGATCGCGGCGTCCACCTCCGCCGCGTCGATCGGACGGCCCTCCTCAAGCCGGCGGTACAAGGCCGACAGGGCGGAGCGGGTCAGCGCCACCCGGCCCGGGTCGCCGCTGATGCTGACCCGGTTGCCGCGGCAGGCCAGGCGCACCCCCAGTCCCTGCTCGAGGCGCACTAAGTGGCGGTCGTGGTCGCCCAGCAGCAGCTGCAGCAGCGCGTTGTCGTTGAACTGCATGGTCGCCGCCCTCGCGTCCCCATCCGCCGTCCGGATGGCCGATCCGCGATCGGCAGGGCCCGGCGCCGGGCCGGGATGGGGAGAGGCGGCGGTGGCGAGTTCGGTCAAGCGCAGGCTCTCTCCGGCAGGGAAATCGGGTTGGACGGGATCGGGTCGATCAGGGTAGCAGTCAGGGAGTTGGTGAGCATTGCCACGATCTTCACCATCGCCACGGCGCCGATCAGGGTTTCCGGCGCGTCAGCGTGTACTGCCTGGAGATGGGGGCTGCGTCCGGACAGCTGCCCGAGACGGCGGCCGCGCCCGGTGAACAGCACCGGCATCGCCCGGCCGACGGCGAGGGCGTTGGTGCGGTCCTGCTGCGTGCGGATCAGCGCCTGCAGCCGCTGCAGCCGCTCGTCGCTGGTTGGCTGCGGCACCCTGTCTGGCGCGCCGGCGGCCGGGGTGCCGGGGCGCGGGGAATAGGTGAACGAGAACGCCTGGGCGAAGCCGACCTCCTCGACCAGCGCCATCGTCGCCGCGAAGTCGGCCTCCGTCTCGCCCGGATGGCCGACGATGAAGTCGGAGGAAAAGGCGAGGTCCGGACGCGCCGTGCGCAGCCGGTCCACCAGCCGGCGGTATTCGTCCGCGGTGTGGCCGCGGTTCATTAAGCGCAGCATGCGGTCGGAACCGGACTGCACCGGCAGGTGCAGGAACGGCATCAGCTGGGGCAGGTCGCGGTGCGCCGCGACCAGGGTGTCGTCCATGTCGCGCGGGTGCGAGGTGGTGTAGCGCAGGCGGGCGAGGCCGGGGATGTCGGCCAGCGCCTGCATCAGCCGGGCCAGGCCCCAGCTCCGCCCGTCCGGCCCGTCGCCGTGATACGCGTTGACGTTCTGCCCGAGCAGGGTGATCTCGCGCACGCCGCCGGCCACCATGCGGCGCGCCTCGGCCAGCACCGAGGCGGCCGGGCGGCTGGCCTCGGCGCCGCGGGTGTAGGGCACCACGCAGAACGAGCAGAACTTGTCGCAGCCTTCCTGCACGGTCAGGAACGCGGTCACGCCGCCCGGCAGCTGCGGCCCGGCGGCATCGGGCAGGAAGTCGAACTTCTGCTCGAGGGGGAAGTCGGTGTCGATCACCACCCCGACGGCGCGCGCCGCGCGCGCCACCATTTCCGGCAGCCGGTGATAGGTCTGCGGTCCAAGCACGATGTCCACGAACGGCGCCCGGGCCAGGATTTCGCGTCCCTCGGCCTGCGCCACGCAGCCGGCGACTGCCAGCACGGTGGGACGGCCTTCCGCGGCACGCGCCTGCTTGACCACGCGAAGCCGGCCGAGCTCGGAGAACACCTTTTCCGCCGCGCGGTCGCGGATGTGGCAGGTGTTGAGGATGACCATGTCGGCCTCCTCCGGCGCGTCCGCCGGGAGGAAGCCGAGCGGCCGCAGCACGTCGGTCATCCGGGCGCTGTCGTACACGTTCATCTGGCAGCCCCAGGTGATGACGTGCAGGCGCTTGGGCGAGGGGATGGTGGTCAAGGCGGGAAAGGTTCCGGCAGCCGCCGGAAGGAGTCCGCGCGGAGACACGGCAGCAATCGCGTCCGGCCGGCCGCCGGTCAAGGGCGCTGCGCCGTCAAAGCGGCGTGGACCTCATCAGGCGGGACCGCGTGTCATGCTGCCGATCGGGGTGCACTCCCGCACCGTCCCGTCCATCGGAACGACGCCGGGCAATCAGGCGAAAGAGCGGCTGCCGGTGTCAAGGGGAAAATCTTCCGCCGGAGCCGATGGGACGGGCCGGGGCGCGATGTTCACCGTCGTGTCATCGGCATGCGGCCCCGTGCCGTCCGCGGACCGGTTCTGGCGGATGGTGGCGGCACCCTCGGCGATCGCGGCCCAGGCCGCCAGGGACAGCGCCTTGCGCGAGGCGAAGGCGACCGGGTCGAGCACCGGATGCAGCAGCACCGTCGCCCGCATGCCGCGCCAGCGGGCGAGCTTGGCGAAGTGCGAGGCGAGGTCCATGTCGCCGTACCAGGCGAACACCGTGCGGGTCGAGCGGCACACCGGCAGGCCGCCGAGGCGGTCGTAGACGATCGACACCGGCTGGATCAGCGGCACCGCGCCGATGTCCCGCTCCTCCTGGCTGTTCGGCTTGGCGGCGGCGAAGAAGGAGGAATGGAACGGCAGCACGCGCGAGCCGTCCGAGCTGGTGCCTTCGGGGAACAGGATCAGGTCGTCCCCGGCTCCGAGGCGCAGCCGCATGTCGTCGCGCTCGCGGCCGGTGGCCTTGCGCTGTCGGCTGACGAACAGGGTGCGGCCGAGCCGGGCCACGGTGCCGACCAGCGGCCAGCCTCCCACCTCCTCCTTGGCGACGAAGCAGGCTTCGAGGCGGCCGCCTAGCACCGGCACGTCGATCCAGGAGGAATGGTTGCAGACGTAGATCAGCGGCCGACGCGGTCGCGGCCCGGAAGCGGGCCGGCCGACCACGCGGACCTGCATGCCGAGCAGCCGGCACACCACCGACCAGTACGACCGCGCGAACCGCACCTTGCCCCGGCCCGGCAGCATCAGCAGCACCGTCTGGATCGGGCAGGCGATCCCAGTCCAGGCCAGGATCACGATTCCCCGCCGCAGCACCCTGACGCTGCGGACCAGCCGGAGCAGGCGATGGACGGGCGGGAGGGCTCGCTCGTCGGGCTCGGACGAGGCCGCATGCTCCCGTCCGGAACGGGAACCGGGCCGGACGCCGAGAAGCGGGGACACGCCCGGCCGGGTCGGTGGCACGGGGACCGTGCGCGGGCCGAGGCTGCGGGGGGCTGCCTGCATTCGCCGGGCATAGCGTGATTAGGGGCGGGACGACAATCGGCCCGGGTGCTACAGGACGGCACCGGTTCCGGAACCGGACCGTGCGGGACGAGGACGACGCCCTGGTTGCCATGACTGCCCTGACTGGTCGTGCCGAGGGCAGATGCCACCCATAGCCTGCCGCCCTGCCGCGGCCGGTGCGGGCGTGCTGTGTGCCGCGCTGATCGGGCTCGCCGCGGCCGCGGCGCGGGCCGCGGACCCGGTGTCCTACCGGACCACGCTGCTTCCGACCGGCGACAAGGCGCTCGATGCCGCCTTGAAAGGGTCGTCCAGCCTCGTGTCGCTGCAGAAGACCCGTGCGGTCAGCCCGTTTGCCCTGACGGGCCGGGCCCGCGCCGACGTGGCCCGGCTGCGCACGGCGCTGGAAAGCTTCGGCTTCTATGCCGGCCGGATCACGATCACCGTCGCCGGGCATCCGGCGGACGACCCGGCGCTGCCCGACATCCTGTCCGCCCTGCCTGCCGGTGCGCCGGCGCCGATCACCGTCGCCATCGACAAGGGGCCCCTGTTCCACCTCGGCCGGGTGACCCTGACTCTGCCGCCGGGCGAGGCGCTGTCGGCTGCCGACCAGGCCAGCTTCGGCCTCCATTCCGGCCAGCCGGCGGTCGCCAGCGACGTGCTGGCGGCGCAGGGGCGGCTGCAGACAGCGCTCCAGGAGGAAGGCCACGCCTTCGCCACGGTGCAGGCGCCGGTGGCCTATCTTCGATCCGAAAGCCGCACCCTGGACATCGTGTTCACCGCCAAGGAGGGGCCGCGCGTCGACATCGGCGCCATCACCCTGGCCGGCCTGCGCGAGGTCAATCCCGGCTTCGTCGCCCGCCGCCTGCTGGTGCACCAGGGGCAGCTCTACCAGCCGACCCGGATCGAGGCGGCGCGGCAGGACCTGGCCTCGACCGGGGTGTTCTCCGGCGTCGGCGTGACCGCGGCGCAGGCGCTGTCGCCGGACGGCGAGCTGCCGCTCACCTTCGACTTCACCGAAGCGCCGCGACACACGGTGGCGCTGCAGGCCGGCTATTCCACCGACCTCGGCGGCAGCGCCGGCGTCACCTGGACCCACCACAACCTGTTCGGCAACGCCGAGCGGCTGGAGCTGGTGGCGCTGCTCACCGGGCTCGGCGGCACCTCGGTGAACGGGCTCGGCTACGACGTGTATGCCGACCTGCTGAAGCCGGACTTCTATCGCCGTGACCAGTCGCTCGACCTGCGCGTCGAGGGGCTGAAGCAGGACCTGCAGGCCTACAACCAGACCGCGCTGCTGGTACGCGCGCTGCTCGACCGCAAGCTGTCGCAGGCGTGGTCGGTGTCCGGCGGGATCGGCGCCGAGCAGGAGCGGATCATCCAGGAAGGCGTCGCCCGGTCCTACACCCTGGCCTTCGTGCCGCTCACGGCCAGCTACGACGGCACCGGGCTCGCCAACCCGCTCGACAGCCCGACCCACGGGTTCCGCGTCTCCCTCGACGCCACGCCCACCGAAAGCCTCGGTTCCGGCTCGAGCAATGGGACGGGCAACAACCAGGGTGGCGACAGCTTCTTCGCCATCCTGCAGGGCACCGCCACGACCTATCTCGACCTCAACCGGGTCGGCCTCGCCGCGCCTGGGCGGAGCGTGATCGCGCTGCGGGCCGTGATCGGCTCGGTGCAGGGCGCCAGCACCTTCGAGCTGCCGCCCGACCAGCGCCTGTATGCCGGCGGCAGCGGCACCGTGCGCGGCTACAAGTATCAGGGCGTCGGGCCGCTGTTCGCCGACGGCAACCCGGAAGGCGGCACCTCGGTGGACGCCGGCACGGTCGAGTTCCGGCAGCGGATCGGCAAGAGCTTCGGCTTCGCCGCCTTTGCCGATGCCGGTCAGGTGTCGGCCAGCAGCGTGCCCGGCAACGGCACGCTCCGGGTCGGCGCCGGCGTCGGCGGGCGCTACTACACGCCGATCGGGCCGATCCGGCTCGACGTCGCGGTGCCGCTGAACAAGCCGCCCGGCGGGGACAGCTTCGAGCTTTATGTCGGCCTGGGGGAGGCGTTCTGATGGTCCGGTCGGAGTCGCTGCCGCGCCGTCGCAGCCCCTGGCGCATCGCGGGCTGGGTGCTGGGCCTGCTGGTCGGGCTGCCGGTGGCGCTGGTCGTGCTGGTGCTCCTGGTGGTGCTGGTCGGCGCCAACACCGGTCCCGGGCGGCGGCTGATCGAGCGGGAGGCGGGAACCCTGACCGGCGGGCTGGTGGCGCTCCAAGGGCTCGGCGGCCGCTTTCCCGACGCGCTCACGGTGCGCCGGATCGAGGTCCGCGACACGCGCGGCGCCTGGCTCACACTGGACCGGCTGGTGCTGGACTGGTCGCCGCTGCGCCTGCTGAGCCGCACCGCGCACGTTGAGCTGGCCAGCGTCGCGCGGATCACGGTGGCGCGCCTGCCGGTGCCCAATCCCAATGCAAAGCCGGCGCCGCCGCCGAAGCCCGGAGCGAAGAGCGGGCTGCATCTCGGCGTGCTGGTCGACGCGCTGCACGTGGCGCGTCTCGACGTCGCCGCCCCCGTCGCCGGCACCGCACTCAGCGCCGCGATCGACGGCCATGCGGGCATCGCCGACCTGGCGCCGCTGCTGAGCGGGGTGACGGTCGACACCCTGCCGGATACTGATCTCGGCCTGCGCCTGCGCCGGCTGGACCATCCCGGCGCCGTCGACCTGGCGACGGTCGTCACCCCCGGGCGGCTCGGCCTGCACCTGAAGGTGGACGATCCCGAAGGCGGGATGGCAAGCGCGCTGGGGCACCTGCCTCTGCTCGACCCGCTGCACCTATCGCTCGATCTCGACGGCCCGCGCAACGCGGCCGCCTTGTCGCTGGCAGGCACCGCGGGAACCGCGGCCGCCGGCGTGCTGACGCTCGGCGCGCACGGCACGCTGGACCTCGTGCAGCCCCGCTTCGACCTGCAGCTGGCGCTGCACGCGCCGGCGATGCAGCCGGTGCCGGGCGTCGCCTGGCACGAGGTGGCGCTCGACGCGCACCTGACCGGGACGCCGCAGGCCCCGGCCGGGCAGGGCAGCCTGGTGCTGGACGAGCTGACCGCCGCTGGCGCCGGGGTGAACCGCTTGACCGCCCACTTCAACGGGCAGCAGGCCAGCGGCCCCGTGCGCCTCCATGCGGTGGCGGACGGCTTGCGCATCCCCGGCCCGAAGCCGACCCTGCTGGCCGGGGCCCCGCTCGTGCTCGACGTCAACCTGGATCCGCACCAGCCGGACCGGCCGCTTGACCTCGTGCTGTCGCACCCTCTGGCCGGCATCACCGGACGGATCCTGACCACGGCGCCGCTGCGGGGGCAGCTCTCGGTCGGCCTGCCGGACCTCCAGCCGCTGGCCGCCGCTGGCGGCGTCGCGCTGGAGGGTCACGCGCAGCTCGCTGTCGCCTTTTCGCAGGCCGGCGGAAAGGCGGACGTGACCATGACCGGTCCGTTGGCGATCACCGGCGGCCAGGCGCAGGCCGTCGGGCTGGTCGGCCCCGCCGGACAGATCGCGCTGGCCGCGTCGAAAGACGGGAGCAACCTTCTGCTGCGCGAGCTCAGGCTGGACGGGCAGGCGCTGCACCTCCAGGCGTCCGGTAGCGACCGCAACGACGTGCTCGACGCGCGCTTCGCCCTCGGCCTGCCAGCGCTGGAGCGGGCGCTGCCCTCCCTGCGCGGCGCGCTGGCGCTGACCGGCACCGCGTCGGGTCCGATCAAGGATTTGGCCGCCCACGTCGAGGCCACGGGTAACCCCGGCACCGCGACGATGCCGACCGGGCCGCTGCACCTCGTGCTCGACGCGCAGCACCTGCCCGCGGCCCCTGCCGGTAGCGTATCGCTGACCGGCACCCTCGACCGCGCACCGCTCGCCCTCAAGGCAGACGCGGCGCGACTGGCCGATGGCGCCCTGCACCTGACGCTGGACGCCCTGAACTGGAAAAGCGCCAGCGGCCGTGCCGACCTGACCCTGGCGGCGGGCGCAAAGCTGCCGCTCGGCACCTTGTCTGTCCGCATGACCCGGCTCGCTGACCTCCGGCCGGTGATCGGCCAAACGGTCGCCGGCAGCGTGCAGGCCGACATCCGCACCAGCCAGGCCCCGGGCGCCGCGCCGCTGGTCACGGTCGCGGTGTGGGCGAATGGCGGCCTGCAGACCGCGCATGTCGGCACGCTCACCCTGGCCGGCACGGTGGCCGATCCGCTCGCCTCGCCCGCCGTGAACCTGCGTCTCGACGCGTCGGGCCTCCAGGCTAGCGCCATCACCGGCGGGGCCCATGTCACCGCGCGCGGCGCGCAGACGGCGCTCGACGTGGCGGCGACGGCCAGCCTGCAGCACGTCGCAGGCAGCCCTGCCACCCTCGACGCCGCGCTGCGCCTCGACCTGCCGCGCAGGCAGGCGTCGCTGGCCCGGCTGGTGGCGACCGCCAAGGGGGAAACGGTGCGCCTGCTGGCGCCGGCGCGGATCGCGTTCGGCGCCGAGACCGGCGTGGACCGGCTGCGCGTGTCGGTGGCCCCACCCGGCGCCGCACCCGCGATCCTGGACGTGGCCGGGCGGATCATGCCGCGCCTGGACCTGTCCGCGAACTTGACCAATGTTTCCCCGGCGCTGGCCAAACCGTTCGCGCCGACCCTGGACGCGCTGGGGGTGATCGCGGCGGTCTGGCGCGGGTCGGTCTGGGACCGGCTGCT
>CAXTOD010000115.1:0-8840 GCA_964245705.1 uncultured Acetobacteraceae bacterium | reverse complement strand
GGCGGGACGGCCGCGGCGGCGGCGCGCTGCCGGTCGAGCAGGCGTCGCAGGTCGTGGTCCGGACCGGCGGCAAGCTCGTGTGGCAGGTCTGCAGGACCATGATCGGGCATGACGGGCTCCCTGCCTTGCATCCACAGGACCAGGATTCGACGCGCGCGCCAAGTCACGGCGCCGTTGCGACGCCCGGCTCCCCGGACCAACGCCGGCCGGCACGCACGCTCCAGCCGACCAGCAGCACCGGCGCCGCCACCCAGACCAGCTGCGTCGCCGCGACCAGCGCCGGGATCGGCCAGATCGCCGCGATCGCCACCCGGACCAGCGCCTCGCCGAGGAGGAAGCCGGCCCAGACCAGCGTCAGGCGGCGCATGGCGCTGCGGAACCGCGGCCATTGCCAGTTCTGCTCGAACTCCGCCGCCTCCGCCTTCGTGCCGGTGACGGTGTCGCGGGCGAGGAAGAACAGCGCCGGCCGTTCCAGCGCCAGCGAAAGAAGGAACAGGACGCCGATCCCGAACGTGATGAACGAGGCCCGCACCAGGACGAAGAACGCGGAGCCCGAGATCGCCGTCGCCACCAGGCTGAGCAGCGTGACGGCGATCATCAGCAGGCCGACGCTGTCCGGGCTGCCGCGGCGGCGGAACCCGTTCAGCGCCACCGCGACCGGCACGGGTGTGCTCCAGAGCAGGGCCGCGTCCTGGTCCAGACCGATCCGGCGCAAGGCGGCATAAACCAGCCACGGTAGCCCGACGCCCAGCGCGATCTCTCCCAGGATCAGCCGGCCCCGGCTCCGGCCGCGCCTGCCCGTCCCGCCGCTCATGCGGCCGCTCCCACGAAGGCGCCGTGGAACCCGTCCGGCACCCGGCAGGGCAGCGAGGTGGTGGCCACCGGGCCGTCCGCGACGTGTTCCGCGTCCAGCACCAGGAGGTCGCTGCGCGCGTCCGCCGCGCGGTAGAGCGCGGCCAGCAGCCAGCCCTCGCCTTCGCCGACGGTCGCGTCGCGCGGCACGAACACCGGTTCCGACAGCCCATCCCCGGGCTCGCCGCGGAACAGCGTCTCGGCCCCGATGGCCTCGTCACGGTGGCAGACCACGTCGTGACCGCCGCCGCGTGTAGCCGCCGTGAAGAAGCCGTGCCGGTGCCGGCTGCCGGCGACACACGCGTCGAGCTGCGGGAACTTGCCGGCAAGCCCGGACAGCCTCCACCGCTGCACCGGCGCGCTGGGATGGGACAAGTCGATCCGCCAGCGCCACAGGTTGGCGGCGTTCCCGGACAGCGCCTCGCCCGACCGGTCGTTGAACAGCATCGGCACGTCGCTCTGCATCAGGTCGATCAGCAGGCTGTCCGCTTCCTCCCAGGCGTTGAGCACGTGGAAGGCGAGGCAGCGTCTCATCGGCAGCCAGCGCAGGCTCGATGCCGGGTCGTCACGCCGCATCATGCCGAGGAAGCAGCCGCGCTCCGGTTCCCAGGCGAAGTCGGGGCCGCCTTGCATCGCCTGCTCCTCCTCCCTGACCAGCGGGAACAGCGGTAGCACTACGTGGCGCGCGGTGGCCGCGAAGTCGTGCACCAGCGCGCAGTACGGCACGTCGATCCGCGCTTCCAGCTGCATCCGTCCGTCCGGGCCGAGTGCTCCGATCCGGATCGTTGTCGAGAACGGGCCGTCCGATCCGGCGCCGAAGAACCAGAGCGCGCCGGTGCCGGGATCGCGCTTCGGATGCGCGGTGAACGGCTGCTCGCCGACCGGCCAGACCGGACAGGGCAGGGTTTCCAGCGTCGCCGGGTCGATCCCGGCGGGGGCGTGGCCCTCCTCCAGCGCCGCCAGGCAGCCGGCATGATGCAGCACCGCCGTGTTGGCCACGCCCTCCGGCGCGCCGTGCGGCGCAGCCGGGTCCGCCTCGTCACCGGCGTCGCGAGGCTGCCAGATGTCGCGGAACAGTGAGCGGCCAGCGCGGTCCTCCCGGTGCCACTGCGCGGTGCGGATCCAGCGGTTGCGGTAGGCGACGCCGTCCTCCGACAGGGTGAAGGCATGCACCATTTCGTCGCCGCCGAGCCAGTGCCCGTCGGGCGCCGGATGGCGCGGGTTGGAGCCGTTGCGGAACAGGGTGCCGCGCAGCCCGGGCGGGATCGTCCCCGTGACCGGAAGCCGTTCGAGCCGCCGCTCCTCCTGGACCGGCTGCCTGTTCCCGTGTGCCATCCGGCGCTCCATCTATACGATGTATAAATCGATCGGTAGCGCACTGCCCGGATCCCGTCCAGCAAAACCTTACACTGGAAAGATGAAGTCTGGGGTGGCACACCCGGCGCATGACCAGGGCGACCACGAAGCGGATCGGGCAGGACGGCAACCGTCCCTACCATCACGGCGATCTTCCCGCTTCCCTGCTGGAGGCGGCGCTGGCGATCCTGGAGCAGGACGGCATCGCCGGCCTGACGCTGCGCGCGGTGGCACGGCGGGCCGGGGTCTCGCACATGGCGCCGGCGCACCATTTCGGCGACCTGGGCGGCCTGCTGAGCGAGCTGGCGGCGCTGGGCTTCCGGCGCTTCGGCGTTGCCCTGGGCGAGGCCGCCGGCCAGGACAGGCTGGACGCGATGGGCGAGGCCTATGTCGCCTTCGCCCGCGCCAACCCGGCCCTGTTCCAGGTCATGTTCCGCTCCGAGCGCCTCGATCCCGCCCGGCCGGCCTTGGCGAAGGCGCTTGCCCATGCCGGCGACCTGCTGACGGACACCGCTGGCGGCTTCGTTGCCCGGCAGGGGCAGCCGACGCTGGCCCAGGTCGCCCGCGCCGTGCGGGCGTGGTCGATGGTGCACGGCTACGCAATGCTGCTGCTCGACGGCAGGCTCGACCCGACGCTGTCGTCGCTGTCGCAGGGATGCGGCGCAGATGCGGACGCCCTGCTGCGCGCGGTGCTCGGCGCGGCGCCGGCGCAGCCGGAGCACGGGACGCCGTGACCGGGCTTTTCCCGGCTCCGGCTTCGCCATACCCTTGCATCCACACGTGACCGGTTGGGACCGCAGATGAGCCTCGAAGCCGATTTGGTCGTGGACCGGCTGCGCCTGAAACGGCGCCTGACGCTTTGGCGGGCCCTGGCGGTGCTCGGCTTCGTGCTGGCGCTGGGGGCGAGCGTGGGCCTGCGCCGGCACCAGGCCGGGTTCCTGGCCGGCCCGCACCTAGCCCGTCTGCGGGTCGAGGGCATCATCACCGAGGACCGCGACCGGCTGGACCTGATCGACGCCGCAACCAGGGACAACAGCGTCAAGGGCATGATCCTGGCCATCGACAGCCCGGGCGGCTCGGTGTCCGGCGGCGAGTCGCTGCACGACGCGATCGCCCGGTTCGCGGCGAAGAAGCCGGTGGTGGTGACCATGGGTGGGGTGGCGGCGTCGGCCGGCTACATGATTGCGGTGCCGGCGGCGCGCATCTTCGCCTCCAGCGCCACCCTGACCGGCTCCATCGGCGTGATCCTGCAGAGCCCGGACCTGTCCGGCCTGCTGGCCAAGCTCGGGATCGGCGTGGACGAGCTGGTGTCCGGGCCGCTGAAGGGCCAGCCCAGCGTGGTCAAGCCGCTCAGCCCGGAAGGACGCGAGATGCTGCAGGGCGTGGTGGCCGACCTGTTCGGCCAGTTCGTCGACATCGTCGCCAGCGGCCGGCATATGGATCCGGCCCGGGTGCGGGCGCTGGCCGACGGGCGCCCCTATACCGGGCACCAGGCGGTCGGCCTCGGCCTGGTCGACCAGATCGGCACCGAACGGGACGCCCGGAACTGGCTGGCGCGGACCAGGCACATCTCCGCCGACCTGCCGGTCGAGCCGCTGCGCCGTCCCCCCTCCGGGCGCTGGGCCGCCTTGCATCCGCTCGGCCTGGCACGCGAGCTGGGCAGCGCCGCGATGGCCGGCGCGCTCGATACGCTGCCGGGTGGATTCCTGTCGAAAACCGTTATGGCGCAAGGGGTTGTGCTTGACGGTGCGGTGTCGCTCTGGCAGCCTTGACGGTTCCGGTCCGGAGAAGCGGGATGACCAAGTCGGAACTGATCGCCGAGCTTGCGAGCGCCAATCCGCACCTGACCAGCCGCGACGTCGAGCTGATCGTGTCCACCATCTTCGATGAGGTGACCGCGGCGCTGGCTCGCGGCGAGCGCGTCGAGCTACGCGGCTTCGGCGCGTTTACCATCAAGCAGCGCGACGCCCGCACCGGACGCAACCCGCGCACCGGCGAGCCGGTCGCGGTGGACGAGAAGGTCGTGCCGTTCTTCAAGGCCGGCAAGGAGCTGCGCGAGCGGGTAAACCAGCGGGCGGCGCGCTCCCGCTGATCCGGTTGCCTGCGGACCCCTCACCGGCGGTTCCGTTCTTGCTTTGTTCTTGACAGGGCGCTACCGGTTGCCTCGTGACCAGGATGGTTCGAGGCATGGATTCGCGATCGTTCAACGCCCCGCTTGCGCTGCTCGCCGCCCTGCTGTCGGTGGGCCTGGGCAACGGCATGGTACAATGCCTGCCCGTTCGCCAGCCGGCTCGCGCAGCCCCGTTGGCGAGGGAGACCGGCCTCGCGGTGGATCGCCCCCGCCTGTTCGCCCCCACCCGGCAGGCGGTGTTCTTTTCCCGCAACGGCGACCGCTGCGCCTGGCATGGCGGCGGTGCCGTCCGGGGCTGACCGCGTCGCCGTCGAGGGACTTGCCCGGGACCGGCACAGGGAGGAAAACCCTCCGCACAGCGTGCGACAGGATGTCCGATGTTCGGCAGGAAGAACAAGGCGGCGGTTGCGGCGCCGACGCCGGTGAAGGCGACCGCCGCGGTGCCGGGAAAGCCGGCGAGGCCGGGGTCGGCCGGCAAGCAGGCCTACGAGGCGCGTCGGGCCGAAAAGGCGGGCATGGCCCTGGACAAGTGGATGGCGCAGAAGGAGCGGCGTGCGCAGGCGGACCGAGAGGCCGAGCGGACGGCGGAGCAGGCGCGGCGCAAGGCCGGGTCCGGCAAGCCCGGCCTGCTGCGCCGGCTGATCGATCGGGCCCACCGGCCGATCTGACGACGAGCCTGATCCACCGCCCGGCGATCGCCGTGACCTGCCCTTCCGTTCCACCGCAACCGGAGTAGTTCCAATGCCCGACGCCCAAGCCGCTCCGGTCCGGTCGGCGGTGGAGGCCGTCCCCGTGGTGCCGGTGATCCTGTCCGGCGGGTCGGGCAGCCGGCTGTGGCCGGTGTCGCGGGCGAGTTTCCCCAAGCAGCTCTGGCCGCTGATCTCCGACAGGACGATGCTGCAGGAAACCGCGCTGCGCGGCACCGGCGCCGGCTTCGCGCCGCCGGTGATCGTGTGCAACCAGGAGCACCGGTTCCTGATCGCCGAGCAGCTGCGCGAGGCCGGCATCCACGGCGCGCGGATCGTGCTGGAGCCGGTCGGCCGCAACTCCGGCCCAGCCCTTGCCGCCGCCGCCCTGCTGGTCGCGGAGGAAACGCCGAACGCGGTGCTGTGGATGATGGCGGCCGACTCCGCCATCGCCAGGCCGGACCGGCTCGCGGCGGCGGTGTCGACCGCGGTCGAGGCGGCGCGCGGCGGGCGGATCGTCACCTTCGGCATGAAGCCGACACGCGCCGAGACCGGCTACGGCTACATCGAGGTGGGCCAGCCGCTGGACGGGTTGGCCGGCGTCCACGCGCTCGCCGCCTTTGTCGAGAAGCCGGGGGCGGGGCGTGCTGCGGAGTTGGTGGCGTCCGGGCGATACCTGTGGAATTCCGGGATGTTCGTGTTCACGGTTGAGACGCTGCTGGAGGAGATGCAGCTGCACGCGCCCGACGTGCTGTCGGCGGTGCGGCGTGCCACCGAGGGGCGCGACACCGATCTCGACTTCATCCGGCTCGACCCCCAGGCGTTCGCCTCGGCGCCCGACATCAGCATCGACTACGCGGTGGCCGAGCGCACGCAGCGCGCCGCGGTGGTGCCGGCGGATCTCGGCTGGTCCGACGTCGGCTCCTGGGACGCGCTGTGGGACATCAGCCCCAAGGATCAGGCCGGCAACGTGTCGGTCGGCGACGTGTTCCTGGAGCACACCTCCAACTGCTACGTGCGCTCCGACGGCATCGTCACGGCGGTGACGGGGCTGGCGGACGCGGTGGTGGTGGTGACGGAGGATGCGGTGCTGGTCACCCATCGCGACCGGGCGCAGGACGTCAAGAAGGTGGTGGACAGGCTGCGCGGGGCAGGGCGGCACGAGGCGGTGGCGCATAACCGCTGCTACCGGCCCTGGGGCTTCTACGAGAGCCTGATCCACGGCGACCGGTTCCAGGTCAAGCGGATCGTGGTGATGCAGAACCAGAAGCTGTCGCTGCAGCGGCACTACCACCGCGCCGAGCACTGGGTGGTGGTGGCAGGGGTGGCGCTGGTCACCCGCGATGCCGAGCAGCTGATGGTGCGCGAGAACGAGAGCATCTACCTGCCGCTCGGCTGCACCCACCGGCTGGAGAACCCGGGCCGCATCCCGCTGACCCTGATCGAGGTGCAGTCCGGCGCCTACCTGGGCGAGGACGACATCGTCCGAATCGAGGACGTGTACAAGCGGAGCTGAGCCTGCCGGCCGAGCAGGATTCCGTCGGGAACGGCACCGAACGGGCAGGCGTTGCTGCCGGACACAGACCGTCCCCAGCGCTGGAGCCCGTGCCATGAGCAAGAACGTCAGCGAGTTCGTCGTCGAACGCATGCAGGAATGGGGCGTGCGACGCGTCTTCGGCTATCCCGGCGACGGCATCGCCGGCCTCGACGTCGCGGTGGACGATGCCGACAAGGCGGGCACGCTCAAGTTCGTGCAGGTGCGCCACGAGGAGATGGCGGCGTTCATGGCGTCCGCGCATGCCAAGTTCACCGGCGAGGTCGGCGTGTGCCTCGCCACCTCGGGCCCCGGGGCGGTGCACCTGCTGAACGGGCTGTACGACGCCAGGCTCGACCACCAGCCGGTGGTGGCCCTGGTCGGCCAGCACGGCACCCCGGTGATCGGCGGCTCGGACCAGCAGGAGCTGGACCTCAAGACGCTGTTCAAGGACGTGGCCGGCGCCTACTGCGAGATGGCGTCCGACCCGGTCCAGGTGCGCCACCTGATCGACCGCGCCTTCCGCATCGCCATCGCCGAGCGACGCGTCACCTGCGTGGTGTTCCCGGCCAACATCCAGATCATGCCGGCGGTCGAGAAGCCGCCGCACCTCCATGGCTACGAGCACTCCTCCATCGGCTACAGCAGGCCGCGCGTGGTGCCGTACGAGGCCGACCTGCAGCGCGCCGCCGACATCCTCAACGAGGGGAAGAAGGTCTCGATCCTGATCGGCGCCGGCGCCAAGGGCGCGACCGACGAGCTGATCGAGGTGGCCGACCTGCTCGGCTGCGGCATCGCCAAGGCGCTGCTCGGCAAGCAGGTGGTGCCGGACGACCTGCCGTTCGTGACCGGCTCGATCGGCCTGCTGGGCACGGAGCCGTCGTCGGACATGATGCTCGGCTGCGACACCCTGCTGATGGTCGGCTCCGGGTTTCCCTGGACCGAGTTCCTGCCCAAGGAGGGACAGGCGCGGGCGGTGCAGATCGACATCGACCCGGAGATGCTTGGGCTGCGCTATCCCATGGACGTGCACCTGCACGGCGACTCCAGGCTGACCCTGCAGGCGCTGATCCCGCTGCTCCGCCGCAAGCAGGACCGGTCCTGGCGGCAAGGGATCGAGAAGAACGTTGCCAAGTGGTGGGAGCTGCTGGAAGCGCGTGCCATGCACGCGGCCGAGCCGCTCAACCCGCAGCGGGTGTTCTGGGAGCTGTCGTCGCGCCTGCCCGAGCGCGCGATCGTTACCGCGGATTCCGGGTCGGCCGCGAACTGGTATGCGCGCGACCTGAAGTTCCGCCGCGGCATGATGGGCTCGCTGTCCGGCGGCCTGGCCTCGCTCGGCGCCGGGACGCCCTATGCGGTGGCGGCGAAGTTCGCGTATCCCGACCGCACTGTGATCGCCTGCATGGGCGACGGGGCGATGCAGATGAACGGCCTCAACGTGCTGATCACCGTGTCCAAGTACTGGAAGGAATGGGCCACCCCGAACTGGATCTGCCTGGTGCTGAACAACCGGGACCTCAACCAGGTCACCTGGGAGGAGCGGATCCAGTCCGGCGACCCGAAGACCATGTCCACCCAGTCGATCCCGGACATGCCGTACCACAAATACGCCGAGCTGCTTGGGCTGAAGGGCATCTTCGTCGACGATCCCGAGAAGGTGGGCGCCGCCTGGGACGAGGCGTTGGCGTCGGACCGGCCGGTGGTGCTGGAAGCCTATACCGACCCCAACGTGCCGCCGCTGCCGCCGCACATCACCCTGGACCAGGCGAAGAAGTTCGCCATGTCGGTGCCGCGCGACCCGGAACGCGGCAGCATCCTCAGGAACGTGGCGCGCGAGGTCATGGCGTCGGTGCTGCCCTCGAGGCGGTGACGGACGGGCCTGCCACCGCCCCGGCCGTCGGGCCGGGGCGTGCTTGACCCGGTTCGTCCGCGCGTGACAAGACCGGGGCCGATCATTGGAACGGCGGCCCATCTGGCGAAGCCGGGATGCGACGGCCGGATCCGATCCACCGTGATGGACAAGGGAAAGACCAGGCGCCAAGTCCTGCCCCGGTCCGAAGGACAGGCTGGGAGGCCGCGCCCGTGTCGAATGCCCTTGACGATCCGCGCGACGGCCTGACGGGCGGCCGCGCGGGCGCGCTGCCGTCGGTGCGCACCGACATCCCGGCCAGGCTCGACCGGCTGCCCTGGTGCCGCTTCCACGTCCTGCTGGTGGCAGCGCTCGGCATCACCTGGATCCTGGACGGGCTGGAGGTCACCATCGTCGGCTCGATCGGGCCGA